>CAINEA010000688.1 GCA_903847525.1 uncultured Acetobacteraceae bacterium
CAGCACGATCGACCAATCGCGCTCCGTCATTCCCGTCAGCATGTCCGGCTCCCTGTTGCCGGTCACGCAGTGATTCGAACAAAACCCGATTCGGGAACCCGTCAAAAAAGCATGTCAGGGATTCCGTCCACACGGCCTAGGTAAAGTATAAAAGCACTTCCGATCGTCGGCGAGAGGCAATTACACGTGGAACCTACGCAACCAGAACCTGGTCCAACTCCGCTGCCACAAAATGCAGTCGCGAGCGTAGGCATTTTCTGGGGTGTGACTACCGCGCAAGCGCCGATTTCCATAGTTGTCGATCTTACGCCACTGGACAAAGCTGAACGCTATGGCCAGTTTCTGACCCATCCTCAAGGGCACTACGAACTTTGGGAATGTTGGCGCCGCCTCGGACCTGCCGGACTAGTTCACCGTGGCTTGCCCGCCGCGATTGCTTGGCACGAGTATGAGGAATTTCCCCGGGGACGTGTTGTCTACGATACGGAAGCAGACGCATTCACAATTTACGCTGACCGGAAACTACAGCACCCTGGAACTATCAGTCGGATCATTGAGCTGTTTGGGCTGAGCAATCTAAAGCATGTTGTATGCTCAGACTCACATTATCGTACTTATATGTAATCAAACTCAATGCGACTGTTATAGACGCATATTGAAAGGAGGGAGTTCGCCGAATTCCTGGCGATAAGCTTCGAGCTCGGCGGATTCGGTAATTCTCGGAGTGGGTGAAAAGCGCAAAGTAAAATGCAGAGTCTCAAGTGGATACAAGGCCATGACCGCGGGCACAGAATTATAGTCGACTGCAAAATCGTGATCTAACGTCTTCATGTCAGGCCTCAAAGATTTCAAGAGAACGATGAAGCGCTCAGTGAAACTTGCCGCCATCCCAATGTAGAGACGCCCGAACGGATCCTGCTTAAGCAAACGTTGGGTAGGCTTAAAATTCTCTGTCGAGGAGCCACAGGCGTGAACGCGATACACACCTCCATTGTTTCCCCGTTCATCCATCGCAGCTTTCAATTTATCCCAGTCCTGGCACAGTTCTGCTGAAAAATCTATCTGCATAAACCGATTGTCCTTTCTTTTTTACTTACATTTGAATGTATTTAGGCATTCTGTCGGTGGCTCTGTGTACGCGGAAAATTCATCACAAATCCTACTCGGGGCGGCCTCCGATCACATCAGCGTCGCGACATCGAACCGTCGCCGAGTATACCGCTTCCCAGCATCGTGATATCGCCCACATTCACGCCGGTCCAGAACCACACGTAACTACCAGGGGAGAAACCTGTCGTTGCGCGTCTGCTGCGCAGCTCCAGTCTCGGCTATGTTGATTCCAAACGTCAGATGCGACGTTGGTCGAAAATTCATACGAATTGAGCGCCAATAAAAGCTAGCTACTATACCAATGATGCGTTTACAGGAATCCTTCTTCAATCACAAGTGAAAGTTTTTTGGCCTAAAGCTTTTAGCAAGCGGATACACAGTCTTTGAGTACTCTAACGCGCCTGGCGATAGCGATGGAGAACCCATTCCGGACAGACAAGGCATTCGGATCGACCCAGGTCCACGCCGCCGCCTTCTCAATCCCTGGACGCAGCCTTGCCCTGACCGTCGGCCCAGACCGCGGCCAGTTTCGTCATCACGGCGCTGAACAGACGGGGCGGAAGCACTCCGTAGGAAACATTGTCGGTCGAGCGTTCAATGGGTCGCAGGTCAAAGCCTGGCCAAGTAAATTCGTTCACCTCATCGATCACAATCCAGGAGCGGTCGTCATCGAGGCCGAGATGGCGCTTTACCGCCTGAGGCAACTCAACCGCGGTCGCCGGATTGTCCGGCGGGCTGTGCGTCACCGGTACCACCCGGACGATCGTGTTGCCGGTCGCCGCGTTCCGCACCGCAAGAATGATCACGCACGGCCGGTCCTTGACGCCCTCGTCGCGTCCGGCCCGATGTTCGTGGTGCCAGAGATATGCGTAGGAAATCACCAGGCCAGGCTGCGGCTCGGGAAACGGCATAGGCGGGCCGGCTATTCCTCATCCAGCAGAGCATCGAGGTGGTCGTGCTCCGGGGCCATCCGGCTGGCCGCCATCTGCTCGATTTCCTCCCGCGTCATATCCGCCACGGCCCGGCTACGCCGGGCGAACGCCTTGATGCGCTGCAACTCCTCGAACTCGACGGCGGACACGAAATACCCCGTTGCCCGGCCATGGCTGGTCACCGCCACCGGCTCGCGTTGGGCGATCTCCCGGTAATGGCCGAAGTTGCGGGTGAACTCAGTCGCTGGGACTTCGCGCATAATGGCTCCTTGAAATTATACGTAATTTACGCATTTTGCGCAAAATATCAAGTGGCGCCCCTAATCATCCTCGTCATGCCACGTCCGCCCATCCCGCTCGATCAGCGCAATCGCCGAAGACGGCCCCCAGGTCCCGGCCGTATAACTCTTCGGCCCCTCCCCCGACCCCTGCCAGGCCTCCAAGATCGGATCGATCCAGGTCCAGGCCGCCTCCACCTCGTCACGCCGCATGAACAGCGTCTGGTTGCCGCGCACCACATCCATCACCAGCCGCTCATAGGCATCCGGATTGCGCACACCGAATGAAGCCGCAAAGCTCATGTCCAGCGGCACATGGCGCAGGCGCATGCCGCCGGGGCCGGGGTCCTTGATCATCAGCCACAGCTTCACCCCCTCATCCGGCTGCAGCCGGATCACCAGCCGGTTGCTGGCGATCGGGCCGGCCGAGGCGTCGAACACCGAATGCGGCACCGGGCGGAACGTCACCACGATCTCCGATACCCGGCTGGGCAGCCGCTTGCCGGTGCGCAGATAGAACGGCACGCCGGCCCAGCGCCAATTGCCGATCTCCGCCTTGATCGCCACGAAGGTCTCGGTGTGGCTGGTTTTCGACCCAAGCTCCTCCAGATAGCCCGGCACCGCGCCCTCGGCGATGGCGCCGGCGCGGTACTGGCCGCGCACCGTCAAGGCCCCGGCATTGGCCTCGTTGATGGGCTTCAGCGCCCGCAGCACCTTCAGCTTCTCGTCGCGCACGCTGTCCGCCTCGATCGACCGCGGCGTCTCGATCGCCACCAGGCACAGCAATTGCAGCATGTGGTTCTGCACCATGTCGCGCAGCGCCCCGGCGGTGTCGTAATACGCCGCCCGCCCCTCCACCCCGATCGTCTCCGCCACCGTGATCTGCACGCTGTCGATATAGCGGCTGTTCCACAGCGGTTCGAACAGCGCATTGGCGAAGCGCAGCGCCATCAGGTTCTGGACCGTTTCCTTCCCAAGGTAATGGTCGATGCGATAGATGTTGCGCTCGGCGAACACGCTGCCGATCGTGTCGTTCACCTCGCGCGCCGATTTCAGGTCCTTGCCGATCGGCTTTTCCACCACCAGCCGGGTCTGCTCGGTCACCAGCTTGCGCTTGCCGAGCTGCCGGGCGATCACCGTGAACAGCTCCGGTGCCGTCGCCAGGTAACAGACCCGCACCCGGTCCTCGCCCTCCTGCAGGATCGCCGCCAGCTCCGCCCAGCCCTTGTCCGCGCCCACATCGACCGGAACATAGAACAGCCGTTCGCAGAACCGCTTTAGCCCCGCCCTATCCACCTTCTCCTCGCCCACGCTGGCGTGCACCGCCTCGCGCGCCACCGCCCGAAACTCCTCGTTCGAGTTGGGCCGGCGGGAAACGCCGATGATCCGCGCCTGCTCAGGGATCTGGCCGGCAACATCGCGCTGGTACAGCGCGGGCAGCAGCTTGCGGGTCGCAAGGTCGCCGCTGGCGCCGAACACCACGATGTCGAACGGCTCCACGGCGATCACTTGCGGGCCCATAGGGTCAACGCCAGCCGCCGCCGCCGTTCACATACACGGTATCGGCGGTCATGTAGGTGCAGGCGTCCGAGCACATGAACAGCACAAGCTCGCCGATCTCCTCAGGTTCGCCGTAGCGCTTCATCGGCACGTCGTCCTTGAACTTTGCCATCAGTTCCGGCGCGGTGTTCGCCGCCGCCTGGAACGGCGTGTTGACCGGCCCCGGCGAGATCGACAGCGCCCGGATGCCGCGATCGGCGAACTCCCGCGCCACGCCCAGGGTCATGGTCAGCACCGCGCCCTTGGCCGCCGCATAATGCACCGAAGCCCCCGGCCCGCCGCGCTTGTGCGACATGCTGGCGACATTCACGATCACGCCGAACCCGCGCCCCAGCATATGCGGCAGCACCGCCTGCATGCCGAGGAACACGCCCTTGGTGTTCAGCTCGAACGTCTTGTCGTACAGCGCGTCGTCGATCTCCAGGAACTTCGCCCGGCGCAGCGCCGCACCGGCGGCCTGGAACAGGAAATCCACCTGTCCGAACTGCTCGACCGCCTGGGCGATCATGGCGTTCACCTGCTCGCGCGAACACACATCGGTCGGCACGGAAATGGCATTCGCACCGTGCTGGATCACCGTTTCGGCGGTGCGCGCGGCGCCCGCGGAGTCAATATCGGCGCACACCACGTTCGCACCCTCGCGCGCGAAGATCAGCGCCGTAGCGCGCCCGATGCCGCTGGCGGCACCGGTGATGACGATGGTCTTGCCGTGGAAATAATCCGGGGTCTTGGGCATTTGTTTCGCTTCTTCAGTAGGATTTGGGGAGTCCGAGCACACGCTCGGCGAGATAGGACAAAATCAGCTGCGGGCTGATCGGGGCGATGCGCGGGATCATCATCTCGCGGAAATACCGCTCCACGTGATACTCCACCGCATAGCCCATGCCGCCATGCGTCATCACCGCCTGCTCGCAGGCATGGAACCCGGCCTCGGCGGCGAGGTATTTGGAGGCATTGGCCTCCGCCCCGCATTCCATGCCGCGGTCATACAGGCTGGCCGCCTTCAGCATCATCAGATTGGCGGCCTCCAGCTCGGCCCAGTTCTTCGCGAGGGGATGCTGGATGGACTGGTTCTGCCCGATCGGCCGACCGAACACGATGCGCTCGCGGGCGTATTTCGTCGCCCGCGCCAGCGCCACCCGGCCAATGCCCAC
>CAINEA010000689.1 GCA_903847525.1 uncultured Acetobacteraceae bacterium
CAGCACGATCGACCAATCGCGCTCCGTCATTCCCGTCAGCATGTCCGGCTCCCTGTTGCCGGTCACGCAGTGATTCGAACAAAACCCGATTCGGGAACCCGTCAAAAAAGCATGTCAGGGATTCCGTCCACACGGCCTAGGATCAATTCCGCGGCGGCCGAAAGCTGGCCTGCCAGTGGACGAAAAGGAACGCCCGATGACGACGAATATCCCGCTGAGCGGCACCAGGCTGTGGGACAGCCTGATGGAGATCGCCCGAATCGGCGGCACCGCGAAAGGCGGCTGCAACCGCCAGACGCTGACCGATCTGGATGGCGAGGGCCGGGCCCTGTTCCAAAGCTGGGGCGAAGCGGCGGGGCTGACGCTGAGTGTCGATCGCATCGGCAACATGGTGTTCCGCCGGCCCGGCCGCGATCCGTCGCGCAAGGCGATCGCCATCGGCAGCCATCTGGACACGCAGCCGACGGGCGGCAAGTTCGACGGCATCCTGGGCGTGCTCGCAGGGCTGGAGGTAATGCGTGCGCTGCACGAGGCCGGAGCGGAAACCGAGGCGCCGCTGGTGCTGATCAACTGGACCAACGAGGAGGGTGCCCGCTTCTCGCCGCCGATGATGGGCAGCGGCGCGGCGATGGGCATCTTCCCCGAGGCCGAGGTGCTGGCGAAGCAGGACCCGGAGGGCAAAGTTTTCGGCGAGGAACTGCGCCGCATCGGCTGGCAGGGCAACGCCGATCCGGCGGAGCTGCAGCAACTGGGCGGCTATTTCGAACTGCATATCGAGCAGGGCCCGCAGCTGGAGAACGAAGGCCTTGACCTTGGCGTGGTGACGCACGCGCTGGCGCAAAGCTGGTACGAAGTAACCATTGTGGGCGAGGACGCACATGGCGGCAGCATCATGGCCGGCCGGCGCGATGCGATGATGGGCGCGGCGCGGCTGATCGCCGACGTGGAGGAGATCGCACTGGCGGCGGTATCCCCCACCGGCGAACCCGGACGCGGCACCGTGGGCTGCGTGACGGTATTCCCATCCAGCCGCAACGTCGCGCCCGGAAAGGTGTGGTTCAGCATCGACATGCGCCATGGCGATCCCGAGCGGCTGGCGTGGATGGGCGTGGAGATCAAGGCGCGGGCGGCGAAGCTGGCCGAGGAACGCAGGCTGGCCATCGACGTGCTGGATTTCTGGCAATCGCCGCTGACACCGTTCGCGCCGGATCTGGCGGAGCATCTGCGCGCGGCGGCCCGCACACGCGGCTACCGCTTCAAGGACATGCCCACCGGCATCGGTCACGACGCGGTGTACATGGCGCGCAAGGTGCCGAGCGTGATGCTGTTCTGCCCGTGCCATGGCGGCATCAGCCACAACGAGGCCGAAAGCATCACCGCGGAATGGGCGACGGCCGGGCTGACGGTGCTGGCGGACGCGGTGCTGGCCGCCGCCAACGCACCATCGGGCACACCAGCCTAGCGCGGCCCGCGGTCGCCAGGCCCGGCCTGTTTGCCTATTTTGCCCCAAACCGCCCGGGAACCGTCCGACATGAACGAAACGACTACCCACGAAGCCACGCATGCCCCAGAAGCGACTGGCCCACTCAAGGGCGTGCGGGTCGTCGACCTGACCGCCGTGGTGCTCGGCCCATTCGCCACCCAGACGCTGGGGGATTGGGGCGCGGACGTGATCAAGGTGGAGAACATCGAAGGCGACACGGCCCGCAATTCCGGCCTGTTCCGCCATCGCGGCATGGCCTCGGTGTTCCTGCAGATCAACCGCAACAAACGCTCGGTCGCGCTGAACCTGAAATCCGACACCGGCAAGGAAGCCCTGCGCCGTCTGATCGCCAAAGCCGATGTGCTGGTCAGCAACGTCCGCCCGGCCGGCATGGAGCGCCTGGGCTTCGGCTACGCGGCCTGCCAGGCACTGAACCCCCGCCTCATCTACGCGGTCGCCACCGGCTTCGGCCAGGACGGACCCTGGCGCGCCCGCCCCGCCTTTGACGAGATCATCCAGGCCGCCAGCGGCTTCGCCTCCGCCATGGGCTCGGACGACGAGCCGCAATTCGTCCCCAGCCTGGCCGCCGACAAGCTGACCGGCATGGCCATGGTTTCCGCGGTCTGCGCCGCCCTCTACCAGCGCGAGCGCAGCGGCGTCGGCCAGATGCTCGAAGTGCCGATGATGGAAACCCTGACCGCCTTCAACTCCGTCGAGATGATGGGCGGCATGAGCTTCGAACCCAGCCTCGGCGAGCCCGGCTACAAGCGCATGCGCCACCGCAAACCCGCCAAAACCAAGGACGGCTGGCTGACCATGCTGCCCTACTCCTCCGCCAATTGGTGCGCCTTCTTCGAAGCCGTGGACCGGCCCGAGTTGATCGAGGAACTCGGCATCAAGGACCCGGTAAAGCGGGGCCAGAACATCGACCAGGTCTACGAAGTCATGCGCCAGATCGCCGCCACCCGCACCACCGCGGAATGGGAGGAACTGCTGCTGCGCATCGACGTGCCGCACACCGCCTTCACCCGCATGACCCAGGTCACCGAACAGCCGCATTTGCGCGCGGTGGACATGTTCCCCATCACCCAGCACCCGACCGAGGGCGCCATCCGCCTCGCAAAGCCGCCGACCCGCTTCGCCAGCACGCCCGCCAATATCCGCCGCCCCGTGCCGCTGCTGGGCGAGCATACCGGCGAGGTGCTGCGCGAGCTTGGCTTTGCCGAGGCGGAAATCGCCGACATGGTCGCCAGCAAGGCCGCCAGGCTGGCCTGATATGGCCTAACTTCAGACAGGATTACCGCTATGTCCCCCCTCGCCCAGGCGCTCTTCACGCCGCAACGCATCGCCCTGATCGGCGCCTCCACCGACGCCAGCCGCCTGACCGCCCGCGCCCAGGTCTATCTGCGCCGGCACGGCTTCGCCGGGGAGCTGTTCCCGGTCAATCCGCGCGCCGCGGAGGTGCTGGGCGAGCCGGCCTACAAATCCCTGAACGACATCCCCGGCCAGATCGACTTCGCCTACATCCTGGTCGGCACCCAGCACGTGGAAGCCGCCATCGCCGACTGCGCCGCCCGCTTCGTGCCGGCCGCCTGCATCCTGGCCGACGGCTTCGCCGAGACCGGGCCGGAGGGCGTGGCGCTGCAGCAGCGCATCGTCGACACCGCGCGCGACGGCGGCGTGCGCATCCTCGGCCCCAACTCGATGGGCATCATCAACGTGCCCGCCAGGATCGCCTGCTCCGTAAACGCCGCGCTGGAGGCCGAAACCTTGCTGCCCGGCCGCTGGTCGCTGGTCTCCCATTCCGGAAGCGTGATGGGCACCCTGGTCTCCCGCGCCGCCGCGCGCGGCTTCGGCTTTGCCAAAATCCTCGGCACCGGCAACGAGGCGGACCTGACCGCCGGGGAGATCGCCTCCATGCTGGTGGACGACCCCGAAACCGACGCTATTTTGCTATTTCTCGAAACCATCCGCCGCCAGGATCTGTTCGAGGAAGCCGCCCGCAAGGCCCACGCCGCCGGCAAGCCGATCGTGGCGTACAAACTCGGTCGCTCCGAAGCCGCGGCCCAACTCGCCACCACCCATACCGGCGCCCTGGCCGGATCGGACGCCGCGGCCGACGCCTTCTTCCGCGCCATCGGCATCGTCCGGGTGGACATGCTGGAAACCCTGCTGGAGCTGCCCCCGCTGCTGCTCGGGCGCCGGCCGATCGGCGCACCGAAGCGCGCCGTGCAGATCGTCACCACCACCGGCGGCGGCGGAGCGATGGTGGTGGACCGCCTCGGAATTCTCGGCATCGCCACCGCCCATATGCTGGACACCACGCTGGCCGGCGCCAACAAGGAAACCGTTTCCAACGCCCTGTCCGATGCGCGCAACGCCGACGATGCGGACGTCGCCATCGCCGTGATCGGCAGCTCCGCCCAGTTCCGCCCGCAGGACGCCGTGGCCGGCGTGATCGCCGCCACCGGCAAGAACCCGATCTGCGCCTTCCTGGTGCCGGAGGCCCCGGCCTCCCTCGTGCTGCTGGGCGAGCAGGGCCTGGCCGGCTTTCGCACGCCCGAAGCCTGCGCCGACGGCGTGCGCGCATACATCGAATGGCAGCCCCCCCGCGTCGCGCCCGATTGCGGCGACGTCTCGGCCGCCGCCGCCCTGCTGCCGGCCTCGATGGACGAACCCGGCGCCCGCGCGGTGTTCGCCGCCCTGGGCCTGGCCAACGGCGCGGTGCTGATCGA
>CAINEA010000690.1 GCA_903847525.1 uncultured Acetobacteraceae bacterium
GGCCGACGAGGAGATGGCGGCCCTCAACATCACCACCGATCCGTGGCATCCCGACTGGAACTACACGATCAGCCCAAGACCATCAGATCGAAGCGTTAATTGTTGAGCGCCGCCTTAGGACCTCAAGGGCGTGCAGGTGATCAAGCCCGGCACGAACCCCGATAAACTCGCGGACAAGGTTTTTTCCGATGTTCTCAGCTAGGCGTCCTGTTCCGGCTGGGGCGGCCGATCAACCTGCCTCGCTTGTTGCTCCCGTTGTTGTTCCGGCGACAACGCCGCGGCTGGCGTTCTGATTCGCTGGCCTGCTTGCCGCCGCAGTTTGGCTGGGGACGGCGGCGCTGACCGCGGGGTGGGAGGATGCGGATGATTACAGCCGCACCCAACTTCTGGCTCTGATCATGGCGGCGATCGGCGTGGCGCTCAGCGTTGCCGCGCTGGGCAGCACGACCGCGCAGGCACTGGCGCCGAAGGGGTTGCGGCGGCTGCGGCCGTGGCTGCTCGTGCTGGGCGTATACTTCGCCGGTTGGGAAATCATCACCGCAAAGCTCGATCTGCTGCCGCGGCCATTTTTCGCGGCACCGCAATCGTTGCTGGAAGTGTTTACCGACGATTGGGAGCGGCTCGGCATCTCCGTGCTGCATTCATTGCGGCTGTTGCTAACCGGCTATGCGATCGGGGCGGCACTCGGGTTCGTCACGGGCGTGGCTGTCGGCTGGTCGCGCACCGCCGGCTACTGGGTGCATCCGGTGCTGCGTCTGGTTGGGCCGCTACCGGCGACGGCCTGGCTACCGCTGGCGTTCTTCGCGTTTCCGACCAGCCATAGCGCCAGCGTGTTCCTGGTCGCGCTTGCAACGGGGCTTCCTGTGACGGTGCTGACCTGGTCGGGCGTTGCGGGGGTCAACAAGGCCTATTACGACGTCACCCGCACCATGGGGGCGAGCCAGCGTTTCCTGGTGCTGAAGGTGGCGATCCCGGCGGCGATGCCTTCCGTGTTCGTCGGCCTGTTCATGGGGCTTGGCGCGTCGATCTCCGTGCTGGTGGTGGCGGTGATGTGCTCCAGTCTGATCACCCTGCTGTTCCGTGCCCGCGACCGCTTGCTCACCTGGCAGAAAGGCCTTGTCCAATGGTAGCCGAACTGGTGCTGGGTCGGGCGCCGCCCGATCCAGTTGGCGCGCGCAGCGTGGGTGTCGCGCTCGATGTGCAGAATGTCAGCCATCATTTCGATCTTTAGGGCAAGGCGCTGAAGGTGCTGGACTATATTTCGTTCCGGGTGGAACCGGGGGAGTTCGTGGCGTTGCTGGGCCTAAGTGGTTGCGGAAAATCCTCGCTGCTGCGGCTGGTCGCCAGGCAGGAGCCGGCGAGTGCGGGGCGGCTGCTGGTGGACGGTGTGCCGATCACCGGACCGGACCCTTCCCGCGTTGTCGTGTTCCAGGACCCGACGCTATATCCCTGGCGCACCGTCTGGGCCAATGCGGCGCTGGGGTTGGAGGCGCGGCATCTGCTGCGCGGCAGCGCGAGCGGGTGGACGCGACGCTGGAACTGGTCGGCCTGTCTGGATTTGCTCGCGCGTTTCCGCACCAGCTTTCCGGCGGCATGGCGCAACGGGCATCCCTGGCGCGGGCGCTGGTGAACGAACCGAGCCTGCTGATTCTCGATGAGCCGCTGGGCAAGCTCGACTCGATGACGCGGCTGACGATGCAGACGGAACTGGTTTCGCTGTGGCTTCGGTCGGGCTTCACGTCGTTGCTGGTGACGCATGACGTGGAGGAGGCGCTGCTGATGAGCAACCGGGTGATCGTGCTCACCGACCGGCCGGCGCGGATCAAGGCGGAGGTGAAGGTGGATCTGCCGTTTCCGCGCCATCGCGGGGATCCGAGGCCGGCGGAGCTGCGCAGGGAGGTGCTGGCCCTGCTAGGGTTGGATGCTTCCTGGTAGGACCGGATTGGGTGGCCCGAATGGATGCCGGCCGCCCGGTGGGAGGTGACGGAAGATCCACGAACTGCTGAGCATTTCGTGCACCGGCCGGTCTGGCTCTAGATGGAGGAGTTGCCGCGTACGAACCCGTCGCACCTGCTTCTACGTGGTGCAATCGGTTGAACTGGCCGCGCGGCATTCGGGTGCGACGGCAATCTCCCGAGCGGAAGCCAACTGACATAGGGTACGGTTTGTTAGGGAACCGGGGCGCAATTAGCGTGACCACGCGAATTGACATGCACCTTGCCTGATCGATCCAGAGTCACGTCCACTTCGTAAAAAACGCTGGACGGGGTGTCGGCCGATGCATTGAGCCGACGATAGGCGGCCCCGCAAAGCTGAACCGATGGTTGGGACAGGGTCATGACGCGCGGTATTTTGCCTTCGTTCATCATCTTTGCCCAGCAGGCCGGCCCTTCCTTATAGATGGAACAGGTGCCATTGACGCCGCGCGTGTAGTGCAGATGGAGCGCCGATTTTGTCTGGGAGATTGACCGGAAGCCGTCGCCATATTCACTGTCGTTGTAGATGATCTGACCGTCGACGGCATTGATAACCAGGAACGGGCTGACCCCGTGGGGATCTGTTGCCCGGAAGAACAGAAAAGGGCCCTTGCGTCCAGATAATGAATAGGCTGCCGTCTTCAAGGTCAGGTCGCTCCCTGCCTTTCCGGCCGTACAGGAGGGAGTAACGGTTCCAGGGGCGATGGGGATGAGTGTGGCATCGGCCGGTGCAGGTGTGTCGATGCTGGACTCCCGGATCATGATATCCTTGTAATAGCTACAGCGAAGCTCTCCCATCGGACTTGTCGTTGATTTTGGTGGGATGCGCTGGACCGAAAGGGGGCGATCAAGCAGGACGATTTGGCTCGCGACATCCTTCGCATCAGCGGCCAGTGATCCGGCAAAGGAGAGGAAAATCGCGATAAGTATTGAGAAGCGGGCAGCCATTCTTGGTCCTGTCGTTGCTAACGGGATCGGTATCCTACAAGCCTGAGATAGAATATGAATCCAGTGCCTTGTTTCGTCCAGATAGTCCAGCAATTCGATCCGTGGCCGGAAAAGGCAAATTGGCCACGCGGCAGCAATGCTCGTGGCCATTCACGATTGAGGATCCGATGAGCAGGTTTGACGACTACGCTGCCAAATATTCCTGCATCCATATGCGGCGAGTGGAAGGTATTCTGGAAATGCGCTTCCATACCGACGGTGGCCCGCTTCGTTGGGGTTTGGTACCGCATGGGGAATTGCCGGATGCGTTTGCCGACGTCGGCCGCGATCGGGACAACCGTGCCGTGATATTGACCGGTACGGGTCACGAATTCTCGGGTGTCCGCGCCACGGCAGGAACCCGATCCCTGACGCAAGGGATAACCGCCAATGCCTATGATCGAGTGTATTGGGAAGGGCGGGCGTTGTTAATGAACCTGCTGAATATCGAGGTTCCGGTCATTTCCGCCATAAATGGTCCAGCTTGGCGGCATTCGGAAATCCCGCTTCTTTCGGATATCGTTCTGGCTTCCGACACAGCGGCTTTTCAGGATTCCGCCCACTTCATGTCTGGCATGTTGCCGGGTGACGGCATGCACATTGTCATGCCGCTTCTGATGGGAATGAACCGTGGCCGCTATTTCCTGCTGACCGGACAAACCTTGTCCGCGCAGGAAGCCAAGGACCTCGGCTTGGTAGCGGAAGTTCTGCCGCAGGGGGAGGTATTGGCGCGTGCCTGGGAACATGCGGAAGCACTGAGCCAAAAGCCGACGCTCCTGCTGCGCTATACACGGCTGATGTTCACGGAATATCTTCGTAAGCGTCTGCAGGACCTTTTGGGCTACGGTCTGGCGATGGAGGGTTTGGCACTGATGGAAAAGCTTCCCGAATAGGCTTTTGCCGCCCATCGAAGTCAGCCATACGGCAACGGTGACTTCAGGGCGTGCCGGCGCGACGCAGGTGCCGGATCCCTGTTGGGCCAGCGATGATAACATCGTCTGCAAGCCCCAGGAACAGGCCGTGTTCAACGATCCCAGCACGTTCCGAAAGCTGACGCGCCAGGGCGGCAGGATCCCGGATCGGCTCGAACCGGCAATCCAAAATCAAATTGTCCTGGTCGGTTCGGAAATGGCTTCCGTCGGCGTAGCGTCGAACGGTAATCTCGGCGCCCAGCGTCGCCAGAAACCGTGCCTGAGACTGCCAACCGTACTGCAATACTTCGATCGGTACTGCGTGCTGTGTTCCGATGCGAGACGACATCTTACTTTCATCGATAACGATTATCTCTCGGTGGCTGGCTTGGGCGACAATTTTCTCCCGCAGCAGGGCACCACCGCCCCCCTTGATGAGGTTCAGTTGCGGATCGACCTCGTCCGCGCCGTCGATCGTCAGGTCGATTGCGGTTGGCATATCTTCCGTTAACATGGGAATTCCCAGGCGTACCGCTTCCTGCCAGACAGACTTCGATGTTGCATACCCTGTGATGTTCCTGCGTTCTCCACCGCGTAGCAAGGCTGCGATAAACTGGGTGGCGAAGATTGCGGTGGACCCGGCACCAAGTCCGATGACCATGCCGGATTGCACGGACAGCGCAGCATGTTCTCCCGCAAGTCGCTTATAGTTGTCGGTTGTTTCCGTCATGTCATCGGTTGCAGTTGCGCTGCGGCGGCCTGGTCCACTAGCCAATGAAGTTTCCCGTATGTCGGGCGGATGATCTGCGACGGCAGCACAACCGGCTCGTAGGGGCCTTGTAACACCCGCTGCAGCATCTCCGCTTTGCCGGCGCCAGAAGCGAGGAAGACGATTGTGCGGGCACTGTTGATCGCGATAGGGGTCAAGGTTACCCGCCACATCCCCATCACCTCCACATATTGAGCCAGCACCCAGCGCGCGGTTTCCGTGACCGCGGCCAGGCCGGGAAAGATGGACGCAGTGTGTCCATTATCCCCCATGCCGAGTAGTACGAGATCGAATCCGTCCCCGGCCAGGTTGGCACGAAGCTGCGACTCGTATGACAGAGCCGCCTGATCGGGCGTTCCTTCTCCAAGCATGCGAAATATATTGTCGGGTGGGATCGGCACATGGGCGCACAAGGCGGCGAGGGCCATTTGGTAGTTGCTGCGCAGATCTTCGGGCGGCACGCAGCGCTCGTCGCCAAAGTAGACATATACCCGGGTCCAGTCGATGCGGCCGGCGTATTCCGGTGTTGCCAGCCGCTCATATACTGGGCGAGGTGTGTTGCCTCCTGCAAGCGCGATCGTGAAACGGCCGCGCTCGGTGATGCTGCGCACCGCTTCGTCGGCAATAAAATCCGCCGTGCCGGTGACCAGTCCCGTGTTGTCCGGATAGATCTGTATTCGTGACGCGCTCGTCATTGCTTGCCCCGTAGCCGGCGATAACGCCGGATTGCCGCGTTGGTGGAACTGTCATGTGCCAGCGCCGGTTCGTCCGGGCCCAATTCCGGGATGATCCGCTGTGCAAGCACCTTGCCGAGTTCGACCCCCCATTGGTCGAATGAATTGATCGACCAGATCGTGCCCTGTGTGAACACGCTGTGTTCGTAGAGCGCCACAAGAGCCCCTAGGGTTTTCGGAGTCAAAGCTTCGGCAAGGATCAGATTGGTCGGTCGGTTGCCGTCTGCCACTCGGAACGGGATCTGTGATGACGGGACCGACTCCATCGCCAGTTCGTCGGCGTTCTTGCCGAAGGCCAGCGCCTCCGCCTGCGCGAACAGATTGGCCATCAGCAGGTCATGATGCCCTGCAAGCGGGCTGAGCGGTTGGCAGAATCCGATCAGGTCGCAGGGGATCAGCTTCGTGCCTTGATGGATCAATTGGTAGAACGAATGCTGACCATCCGTGCCGGGTTCCCCCCAGATCACTGGACCGGTCTGGTAGGGGACCTGCCGGCCATCCCGGTCGACATGCTTGCCGTTGCTCTCCATTTGCAA
>CAINEA010000691.1 GCA_903847525.1 uncultured Acetobacteraceae bacterium
GGCCGACGAGGAGATGGCGGCCCTCAACATCACCACCGATCCGTGGCATCCCGACTGGAACTACACGATCAGCCCAAGACCATCAGATCGAAGCGTTAATTGTTGAGCGCCGCCTAAGTCAAATATATGATCGAACCGCGGCGCATCGACACGGGCGCGAATATTCTCAACCATCGATCACTCCGAAATTGAATAGAATAAATCAAAACCGTATCGCACGGATTATTCTCTGGCCGAAAAGACGCGATAGGTCCACCGTTAAAATGAATTAATCGCTAACTCGAATCAGACAAGCCTAGCCAACCCCGACGGCGAACCCAAAAGATCAGCCGTTCGGCGCCTCGCCGCTATCCGAGTGAGGCCGCACGGCTTCGTTCGAACCGTTGCGCCGATAGTCATCGTCTCGTTTACGCCTCATCACGACTTTAGTCTGTTTCGTCCGGCGATACGAGGTCCCCATTTTGGCCGCCAGCGCTTCCGGCATACGGGCCCATCCCTCGCCCTTCGCGCACGCCTGCGAAACCGCCGCCGTGATCGCCATCCGCCGCGCCCGGCCGGCCGACGCCGTGTCCATCGGCGCGGTGCATGTCGCGGCCTGGCGCAGCACGTATCCGGGCATCCTGCCCGACCGGTTCCTCGCGGACTTGTCGATCCCGCGGCAGGCCGCGCATTACGACCAGGCGAGCGTACAGGTGGGCGGGCAGAGCATCCCACAGACGGCGTTCGTCTGGGACCCGATCGAGAAGCTGTTCGAGGCGTCTCCGCTTTCCACCCGACGGCGTGCGGCTTTTCGGTTGTGGATCACGAAATTGTTTCTACTTGTGTGCAATGGGATCGTTGCCTATAAATTTTCAAGATATTGCTGACTTTCGCGTAACGCCGCCGTGCATCGGGGGAAGCGACGCCGAGCGCACGACCGGCATCCCTGGAGGCGACCCGGATGCTCACTCGCGCCCTTGCCGTGATGCTCGCGTTGGCCTTCGCCCTTGTGCCTGTTTCGCCCCGCGCGGCGGTGGTGACCGCGCCGGCGGTGCCGGTGAGCAAGGTGGTCACCATCCAGCCGATTATCGTTTGCTCGGACAGCGCGGGGCACGGCTGCGCGACCAATGCGGGGATTTTGCAGAATTACGAAACGGCGGCGAACGCGGTGCTGGATCAGGCAGGGATCGGACTCGCGTTCGCGGCGCCCGAGCAGGTCGCGCTGCCGCAATACCTGAATGTGCTGACGGATACGAGCGCCACGTCGGCGTTCGATACGGCGCATGACCTGGTCCGCATCAGCGGGCATGGGCAGTCGGCCAACCCGAACACGCTGAACGTCTATTTCGTCGACAGCATCCAGAAGACCAGCAATGGCGTGCCGGTCGTTGCGGGGGGCAAGAATGTCTACGCCTATGGCTACGGCCTGATCGGCGGCAACGGGGCAATCGTGGCGACACAGCCGGACCCGAGCCTGCATCGGCAGGCCGGGCTGGACACGCTGGCGCATGAGATTTCGCACAATCTTGGCCTGGCCCATGTGGACGATCCGCCGCTGGCCAGCGGTCCCTTCAACAGCGTCTATAATCTGATGTTCAGCGGCTCGCCGACGGCGCCGCGGACCATTCCCACCGATGTGTGCCAGATCGCGCCGTTCACCTGCACCGGCGCGCTGGCCGGGCTGCATGTGACGGACCAGCTGGCGGCGTTCCAGATCGCAACGTTGAAGGCCCCGCCGATCTTCAGCGAACTGCCCGACATCGCCAGCTCGTTGATGGGCATCGGCTGTACGGCGGGTCTCTGCCTGCAATACGACACCAGCTTCAAGGCCAGCAGCCCGACCGGCGTCAAGATCGTGAAATATCGCTTCACAGATCCATCGACCATTCCGCATGACTGCATCCAGGCGCCGACCACCTGCCTGAATTTCCTCGATGAGAGCGGCATGGCGGGAACCAAGCACGCCGTCCATATCGGCTCCCACATCGAATGGGACCTGACGCCGACCAATCCGCTCAATTTTCCGTCGGCATTCATCAACACCTTCTGCCCGGCCGGTTCGCCGGTATACTGCTCGACCAACCCGACATCGGCCTACTCGACGGAGTATGATTTCGTGAACGGGATCACCTCGCGCGCTGGTTTCGACGGCAGCGCGTTCGTGGGGCAAAACGGACTGATCCTGGGGTTCGACCCCGCCGGGCAGCCGACCGGGCCATCGTATCTGCCTATGGATATCGGCGCGATCAGCCCGATCACGGGCACGACGATCGGCGCGGAGACCGATACCAACGGCGCCGACCCCAGCGTGATCGGGAGCGTGCCGTATCCGTTCGCCGATTTCGAGCCGGCGCCGTCGCAGGTGCCGGAACCCGGCGGGGGGCTGCTGCTGCTGGCCGGGGTGCTGTGCGTTGGCGTGGCGCGGCGTTCGGCCGGCTTGTTGAGAGCCGGCCGGGTCGCGGGTCAGTCCTGCGGCTGGGCGACGACGCGCAGATAGGGTTTCACGGTTTTCCAGCCCGCGGGGAATTTGGTCTTGGCCTGCTCATCGGACACGGCGGGGGGGATGATCACGTCCTGGCCGGGCTTCCAGTTCACGGGGGTGGCGACGGTGTGCCTCGCGGTGAGCTGGCAGCTATCGAGCAGGCGCAGCACCTCGTCGAAGTTGCGGCCGGTGCTCATCGGGTAGGTCAGCATCGCCTTGATCTTCTTGTCCGGGCCGATAACGAAGACCGAGCGGACGGTGGCGTTATCGGCGGCGGTGCGGCCTTCGGAAGTGGTGCCCGCACCTTCAGGCAGCATGTCGTAGGCGGTTGCCACCTTCAGTTCGGGATCGCCGATCATCGGATAGGTGACGGCGTGGCCCTGGGTTTCCTCGATATCCGCGGCCCAGCGGGAATGATTGCTCACCGGATCGACGCTGAGGCCGATGATCTTGGTGTTGCGCTTGTCGAATTCCGGTTTCAGGCCGGCCATGTAGCCGAGTTCGGTGGTGCAGACGGGGGTGAAATCCTTGGGGTGGGAGAACAGGATGGCCCAGCCATTGCCGATCCAGTCGTGGAAGTTGAGGGTGCCCTGGGTGGTTTCGGCGGTGAAGTTCGGCGCTTCGGAGTTGATGCGAAGGGACATGATAGCCTCCTTGGGAAGATGTCTTTTGTTGCGGTTTGATCGACACATTCTCATCGGCTCGGTTCTGGACCGATACTTGTCTCCGGAAGGTCGCTCGGGGCCTTCGGGCGCGAGATAATCACCCATTCGGGCGTTCGGCAAGGTTTTCGGCACGATGTGCCAACCGAAAGGATGTCGGCGCGGCGCGGCGGGCGGGTAGACCTTTTATCTTTACTAGTTAGTATATTTGTCTGTATGTTAGAGGGATGAATCATATCCCTGCTTCGGCTTCCGATCCGCAATCCGATCCACGCCCCGATTTGGCGCGCCTGCTGCCTCGTGAGGCATTCCTGGAGATTATCGTCGTGTTGAGGGAGTCGCTGCCGGCGCCGGGTTCGGGGGGTGCGGCCGCGCGGGCGCGGCGGGACCGGGCGGCGCTGGCGGCAGTGGCCTCGTTATTACCCGAGACCGCCGCCGAGGGGCGGGTGGCGGCGCAGTTCGTGGTGGCGGATGCGTGGGCGCTGGACTGCCTGCGGCTGGCGCGGGAGCGGCGGCTGGAATTCAACGTGACACAGAAATGCCGCGCGCAGGCGGCGAGCCTGATGCGGGAGGCGAAGAGCGCGCTGCGGCGGCTGGAGCGGATGCAGGCGAAGCGGGAGAGGACCGAGGGGGACGAGACCGCCTCGGTCCGCGCCGCGTGGGCGGAGCATAGCGCGGTGGGGATGATGCAGGCGGGGCTGGAGGCGCAGGAGGACGCCGCGGAGGAAGTGGCGGCGGCGGATGAGGCGACCGTCGGCGAAAGGAAAGCTGCCGCTGCGGCGGAGATGAGGAAATTTGGATTCGGCACGATGGATGGGATGGATGCGTCGGATACGGGATTTGAGACGCAGGGGAGATTCGGGACGCCGGGGGAAAGAGAGCCGGCAAGGCCAGGGGACTGAGCCTCTGGCCTTGCTTTCCTTCAGCAGCGGCGGCGCGCGAGGCCGAGCATGCCGAGGGCACCCGCCAGCAGGGTGAGGCTCATTGGCTCGGGCACGGTGAACTGGCCGTTGACGGCGGCGAGGCCCGTGGCATCACACGCGGCGGCGGTGCAGGTGCCGCCGTTGATGGTTTCCAGAGTCTTCAGCACGTCGAAATGGGTGATGTGCTGGTTCGTGGTGCCCTGCTGAACCAGGTTCGGGTCGCCGTCCACCACGGTCAGGATATGGTTGCCGGCGGAGAAATCGTTCTCGTCGGTGGTAACGATCAGCAGGCTGTTATGCGTCTTCGCCCAGGCCAGGTAGCCGGCCAGGTTGTTGGCCAGCCAGGTGTCGGCGTTGACCACGCCCTGGGCGGCGGTGCCGTCATGGCCGTCGTTGATGGTGTTGGGGACGACAAGGGCGACATTGGGCAGGTTGGAGAAATCGGTCGGGAAGTTGCCGAAATCCTGCACATCGGAAACCGGCAATTGGTTGCCCGCGGGTGTGGCGGAGATCCAGTCGGAAGCCGGGTCGTGGCGATGGGCGTAGCCGACCTGCAACGGATCGGCCGAGTTGTTCAGCACCGCGGGATTGGCGTAGCCGTTGGAGTCCGCCGCACCGGCGGCGGCAAGGCCCTCGGCGAACTCGGTAAAGCTCTTGCCGGCGTTGGCCAGGCTGGAACCCAGGTTCGGCGTGGTGAAGGGCACGGTGGCGGGGATGTTGAAGTTCTTCGGCGCCGGGAACGCATCGCCGGTGGCGAGCGTGCCATAGGCCACATACGGCTTGATGGCGGCGGCCTTGGCCTGCAGGCCGGCGAGGCCGGCGGGGGTGTAGCCAGCGGTGCCGGAGGTCAGCGCCGCCTGATAGGCCGTGATCTGGCCTTGCAGATAGGCATAGATGGCCGGGAAGTTATAGGTGTTGCCCGGGGTGGCGTTGCTGTTGGTCACGCCCTGGTTGCTGCCGGAGAAGAAGTCCAGGTAGTTCGGCTGGCTCGGGTGCTCGATGGCGTAGGAGTTGGTGTAGAGCAGGCCCTGGGGGATCAGCGTGTTGTTGATGAACGGCGCGCTGGCATTGCCGACGAACTGCGAGAAATCGTGGTTCTCGAGCATGACGACGACGATATGGTCCGGCACCGGCGAGGCCTGGACGGCCCCCGCGGTCAGAACGGTGGTGGCGAGCAACGCTGCGGCGGTAAACCCGGAGAGACGAGACATTTTGGCCCCTTGCGACTTGTGAAGCCGCGGGGGTTACAGGCCGGTTGCGATGGCAACCCGCTCAAATGCGTGACAAGACCATTACAAAACCGCGACATTGCCGGCCGTGCCGCGCCGCGTGGGGAAGCAAGGCCAGGGGGCTTTGCCCCCTGGCCCCCCACCAAAAGCTCGCCTTTGGAAACAGTCCATGGTTTGGATATGAAATGGGGGCTACAC
>CAINEA010000692.1 GCA_903847525.1 uncultured Acetobacteraceae bacterium
GCGCCGGTGACACGGCCGCAGTAGCGGGCGGTGATTCCTCCACGGCGTGGCGGCTCCAGGTCGTCAGCGTGCCCAGCACGGGATTGTCGATCGGTGGGCAGGCCTGGAAACCTGTCACATCCGACAGCAGGGCATAGGTGCTGTCGCTGACCCGGATACTGCCGGGCCGTTCCTCGAACGAGATCCGCCGCGCGACACTGAGCGGATGCCCCCAGATATCGTAGGCGGTATGGCCATGGGAAAGCAGCAGGACGTCGATCGCGCCGGAGGCGAGGCCAAAGCGCAGTCCGATCGACTTCGCCCAATCCTCGTTCAGGCGGCGGACCGCGAGGGTGGCGCTGATGGCGAAATCCAGGGTGCGGCTGGCATGGTCGAGCCTTGGAGAGGACAATCCGCACACCGCGATATGGGTTTCGCCCAACGAACGCACGGGTTCGACGCCGTGGGCGTTTGCCGCCATGTTCAAGGCGCCGAGCAGGGTGTTCAGCACTTCGTTCATCTCGATCGCGCTGCGTCCTGCGGCCAGTGCCTCCAGCCCGTCGATCCAGGTCACCGATAGAGTAACGTTGGTAACCGTCTCGGCGGTGATTTCCGCGCCGCTGCGCAACCGGTCCGCCAGCCCGGCGGGATACAGGCTGTGGAGCAGTGCATCCGACCTTTGCTCGGCGGCTTCGAGCTTCTTGCTCGTCGCGGTGATTTCATCGGCCATGGCGTTGTAGCCCTTGGCTAGCTCGGCGAATTCGTCGTCGCCATGCACGTCGATCGTGCGCGCGGCCTGGCCGCTGGCCAGCGTACGCATGCCCCCGATGACCCGATGCAGCGGGCGCAGGAACAGCCCGGCACAGCCTAAGGCGAGAAAGGTCAGAAGAACAGCGGCGAACCCGGCCGCTACCAGCAGGTCGCGGTCGAGCCGGATTTGGGCTGCGAAGGCTTCCGAGGCATCCTGCTTGGCCTGGATGGCCCAGCGCAGGCCGGCCACCTCCACCGGACCATAGGCGGCCACCTCTTCCTGGCCGCGCACGCCGACGAAGCGGTCCACACCGGTTTCGTTGCGGAACGCCTTCTCGATCGCGGGATTATGGTCGGGCATATAGAGGATGGTGGTTTTCAGTGCGCGCATCTGCTCCACGATCGATGCGGCGACACCCCGGGCTTTCACCTCGGCAAGAAACTTATCCGGCTCCGTCACCATGAAGCGTGACTGGCTGCGCAGCAGTCGGTCCTCGCCGACCAACTGCACTTCGCCGGTTTCGCCCTGGCCGGTCGATTTCCATTGCTCCCCATCGGTCAGCAGGCTGTTGAGCGCCTTGATGTCGATCTGCGCGACGAACACGCCGATGGTCTGGCCTTCCGAGATAATCGGGAAGGCGGTGAACATCTGGGGTGCGAAGGCGGATGGCGCGTAGGCGGAATAGTCCTCGATCACCGGCTTTCCGCCGTTCTTGGTATCGAGCGCACGCAACGCCGCCTTGGCGTAGCCAGAGCGCTGGAACGGGCCGTGATAGATGTTGCTGCCGAAATCGATTTCCTTGGCGACGGTGTAAACGACGTCTCCGGTTACGGCATCCACAAGGTTTATGTCGTAAAAGCCGACCGCGTCCATGAAGCGCTTGAGGGCCGGATGGAACCGCGCATGAACCTGGTCGTACGGCGAGCCGCCGGGGGCCGCGGACAGATCCTGCTTGCGGCCAACGGGATTGGGGTTGCGGGCGATGTAATCGGCCTGCAGCCGCTTGCCGACCGGATCTGACGGCATCAGCCCTTCCAACGGGGGATGCGACCCGACGACGAGGTCGACCTTGGGCAGGTATTCCTTTTCGTACCAGGTATCGAGCGCCGTCCGATCCGCCTTACGGCCGTCTGCATCCGGTTGCACCACGCCGTACATGGCCCGGAAGGCCGCGATCAGTTCTTTGGTGGCCAGCGTTGTCTGGGCTGAGCCGCCGACCGCCTCGGTGAAGCGAAGCTGGTTGCGCACATAGCTTTCGACCCGCTGGCGCTTCATTTCGCGCTGCGCTGTCAGTTTTTCGCCGACCGACTCGCTGAGCGCCCGGGCCGCCGACCGATAGCCAATGACCCCGCCGATGGCGAGACAGGCCAAGCCGGTGATCAGCAGAGTGAGGATGATCTTGGAACGGATCGAAAGAGTATGCATTTTGTATGCGAAAAGTGATGTCCCTTACGATGCGCGCAGCTTTCCCGTTTTGGCAAGAATCTGCGGCGGAGCAGGGGGGCGTGGTGCCACAGGCACCAAAATAAGCGTCCTAGCCCCCCCTGCCGCGAAGGCAGGAGGGCTTGAAAGCGCTAGGCGGGCGCGCCGTTCACATAGGGCTTCAGCATCGCGTACAGCAGCCCATGCACCGGTGTCGGGACTCCCAGTTCGCGGCCGAGCTGAACCACCTTGCCGGACAGCCATGGCAGCTCGATCCGGTTGCCGCGAATAAGATCGACGGCCATCGAGGCCATCATGGCCGGTGGCATATTGCGGGTCCCGGCGGCGATCTTTTCGACCGCGTCCTCCGGCAGGCGGACACCCTTGGCGCGGCCCACATCCGCGACTTCCTGATAGGCGGCGGCGAAATAGGGGCTGATATCGGGATCGTCGCGCAGCTTGCCGACCGGCTGGCGGGTGGCGGCGGTCATCGCGGCGTTGCTGGCGAGAAGGATGAATTTCATCCAGAGCTCGGTCTCGATCTTGTCGCTGAGCGTCGCATCGAAGCCGGCACGCTCGCAAAGTGCCAGAAAATCCTGCCCGCGCTGGGTGATCCGGCCGTCGAGTTCGCCGAAGATCAGGCGCATGAATGTGCCGGTCTGGCGGATCAGGCCGGGCTCGGCGATGGTAGCGGAGATCTGGGCGACACCGCCCATCACCGCGTCTTTGCCCAGGATGGGGGCGAGGCGCTCGCTGGCATCGATGCCATTCTGCAGTGGGATTATGGCGGTCTGCGCTCCGACCAGCGGGCGGATCGCGGCGCCCGCGCTCTCGACATCCCAAAGCTTCACACAGAACAGTATAAGGTCGACAACGCCGATGCTCACGGGGTCGTCGGTTGCTTGCGTCGGGGAAAGATGAACGTCGCCACGAGGCCCCTGCACCCGCAGGCCGGTCGTGCGCATGGCCGCGAGGTGGGCACCCCGTGCGACGAAGGTTACGTCAGCGCCCGCCTTGGCCAGCGCCGCACCAAAAGCCCCGCCGACGCCGCCGGCGCCGATTACCGCAATACGCATGAAACTCTCCCGGAAAAGAAAACCAGTCTAGCCGCACCCGGCGCGGCCCCGCAAAGGGGGCTTGAAACGATACGGCAGCTTTGCCGGGCGATGTGACCGGGCAGGGCAGACTGACATGGGTCAATTCAGGCATCTGTCATTCAACCGTATCTTGGTTTAATTGTACTCTTCCCAGATAGCGGACCATGAACGACACCGGACCTCCCTCGCACACAGCGACTCGCAGCTGGCTGAAGGCCCAGGCGCGGCTAGGCCGCAACGCCACGCGGCCGGTCCTGCTGCTTGGCTTGGCGGGGGTACTGCTGGGGCTCGGCCAGGCGCTGTGCGCGGCGGTGGTGCTGGCAACGGCTTTGGGCGGAGTGGGCAATGCCCCGCCGGCGTGGCCGGTGGCGGCGTTGGCCGGTTTCGCGGTGCTGGCCCTGCTGCGGGCGGGGTTGCAGTTGATGTCGGAGCGTGCGGCGTTCGATGCCGGCGCCGCGGCGAGACGGCGGTTGCGCAGCGATGCGCTGCATCGGCTGCTGGCGGCCGGGCCGGTGCTGCTGCGCCGGTTCCACTCGGCCGAACTGGCAGCGGTAGTGATCGACAAGATCGAGGCGATGGAAGGCTTCTTCGCCAACTACACACCGGCGGCGGTGCTGGCGGTCGCGGGTCCGTTGCTGATCGTCCTGACGGTACTGTGGGTGGACACGGAGGCAGGGCTGATCCTGGGTGGCTGTGGCCTTCTGGTGCCGCTGGCCATGGCGGCGTCCGGGGTCGGCGCGGCGGCGGCGGCGCGCGGGCAATTCCTGGCGATGTCGCGATTGCAGACACGGTTCCTGGACCGGGTGCGCGGGATCGCCACGATCGTTCTCTACAATCATGCGCAGGCGGAGGCGCAGGAGCTGGCGCGCGCGGCGGACGAGCTTCGGGTGCGCACCATGCGGGTTCTGCGCGTGGCGTTCCTGTCATCAGCGGCGCTCGATCTGGCGATGGCTTTGGCCCTGGTGGCAATCGCGCTGCGCTATGGCCACGAAGCCATGACCGGGCAGCTTGCGAGCGGTGCCACGGCGATCTTCGTGCTGTTGGCGGTGCCGGAATTCTTCGCCCCTTTGCGTGCCTTCTCCGCTGCCTATCAGGACCGGCTGCACGCCACTGCCGCGGCCGAGGGCTTGGCGCAATTGCCATTGCCTGAGCCGGTGCCGATTCCCGCCGGGCCGGTGCGTAACGTGGAGGCCAGCGGGCTTTCGGTGGCGTTTGAAAACGTCTGCCTGACCTGGGATACGACGCGCGGGCGCGCCTTGGACGGGCTGAGTTTTCGTGTCGGGGCCGGCGAGACGCTGGTGCTCGCTGGGCCATCGGGGGCGGGGAAATCGTCGGTGATCGAAATTCTGCTCGGCTTCGTGCGACCCGATAGCGGGCGGGTGACGCTGAACGGGGCCGATATCGCTGACCTGGTGCCGCAGGCGCTTTCCGGTCTTACAGCGTGGGTGGGACAGCGGCCGACGCTGTTTGCCGGCACGATCCAAGAAAACATCCGCTTTGCCCGGCCGGAGGCAACGGACGCCGAAGTGGCGGAGGCGGCGCGGCTGGCCCGCGTCAGCGAGTTTGCCGCCGACCTGCCCGCTGGAATGGAGACGATCGTGGGAGAGGGTGGCTACGGCCTGTCCGGCGGGCAGGCGCAGCGCGTGGCCATCGCCCGCGCGTTCCTGAAGAACGCCGCGCTGCTATTGCTGGACGAGCCGACCGCGCATCTGGACCCGGCGACCGAACAGGATGTGCTGGAGAGCCTGCGCCGGCTGGCGATTGGTCGCACCGTGATCCTTGCCACCCACTCTACCGCCGCCCACGGCTTCGCCTGGGGCGGTGTGGGACGACGCCTAGATCTGCGCGACGGGCGCGCGGTTCCGGCCCGGGGGGGTCGCATGACGAGCATAGCATGAAGGACCTGTTACGCATTCTCGGCCTCTGGCGGGCCCGAGCCGCCTGGCTGGTCACCGGCGCGCTGGTGAGCTTTGCGTCGCTGGCGGTTGCGGTCGGATTGATGAGCTGGTCGGGCGTCACCTTGGCCGCCGCCCTGGGGGCCAGCGCGTTGGCGGCACCCGGATTGTTGCGCGGCCTGGGTTCGGCGCGGGTGCTTTTGCGCTACGCCGAACGGCTGACCACCCACGCAGCGACATTCCGCGCGCTCGCGGATTTGCGGGTTTGGTTCTTCCGCGGCCTGGCGCGGGGTTCCGCCGGGGGGCTGGGCTTCCGCCGGGCCGGGGATCTGCTGGCGCGGCTGGTCAAGGACGTGGAGGCGCTGGACGGCGTCTATATGCGCATCTTGCTGCCGGTCGGTGGGGCGGTGCTGTTGCTGCCGGCGCTGGTGCTGCTCGTGGCTCAGTGGAATGTCGGCCTGGCGATCGCGGTCGGTGGGTTGTTCGTCGTGGCCGCGTTCCTGCTGCCCTGGCTGGCGGCACGCCGCAGTCTGGCCGCCGGGCATAAGCTGGCCGAGGCATCGTCCGCACTCAGGGTCAGCGTGATCGACGCATTGTCCGGCCTGCGGGAAGTCCGTGCTTTCGGCGCCGAGGGGCGAATGCTGGCAGGGGCGCAGGCGCGCGAGGCAACGCTGCTGACCGCACAGCGCTCACTGGCCGGGCGCGTGGCACTCGCGGGGGCCGGGAGTTTCCTGTGTGCCCAGGCGGCGTTTCTGTGCGTGCTGCTGACGGCTGGCGCCGATCCGATGGCGGCGATCGCCGGTGTGTTTCTCATTCTGGCCGCGTTCGAGGCGGTGGCGGGCCTGCCGCGCGC
>CAINEA010000693.1 GCA_903847525.1 uncultured Acetobacteraceae bacterium
AGCCGCGTCGCCACGCAGGTCCGGCGGGTAGGAGTTCGCCAGCGAGGCCTCGACCAGTCCGGCAAGCCCCTCCCGCTCCATCTTTTCCGCCATCAGGAACATGCCGGCATGCCGGTCGGGTGGGCTATTGGTCACCGGGCTCATGGGGATCAGGGCGCCGATCTTCTCCGGCCGGGTGGCGGCCACGCGGATAGCGATGCCGCCGCCGACCGCGCAGCCGGCGATCGCCACTTTCTCGGTGATTCCCAGCGCATCCAACAGGCCGGTCACATCGCCGGCGAGATCGTCGATATCGGCGACGCCGCGCAGCTTGCCGGACATGCCGAAGCCGCGCCAATCCAACCGCAGAACCCGCACATGAGGGGTCAGCAGGGGCATGGTGCCGTCCCAGGAATTCAGTGACCCACCCATTTCGTGCAGCAGAACCAGTGTGCGTGGCCCCGTGCCGGTCAGGTCGTAGCGCAGCGCCGTGCCGTTGACTTCAAGCCAATCCATGCCGTTTTCCCTATTTTTCGTGCAACGATGGTATCGGCGCGGACGGAGGTGGACAATGCGTCCATGATCGACAAGCTCGAGTTCCTGATCGCCCTCGCCCATGAGCGACATTTCGGCCGGGCCGCCGAGGCTTGCGGCGTGACCCAGCCGACGCTGTCGGCCGGACTGAAGCAGTTGGAGGGGATGCTCGGCGTGCGGCTGGTCAATCGCGGGGCGCGGTTTCACGACCTGACGCCGGAGGGCCAGCGGGTGCTGGACTGGGCCCGGCGGATCTGCGCGGACGCGCGGACCCTGCGGGCGGAGATCCGTGGACTGCGCCAGGGGCTGGCCGGGCATTTGCGGATCGGCGCGATCCCGACCGCGCTGCCGATCGTCGCGGACCTGACGACGCCGTTCCGTGCACGCCATCCGGACGTTGCATTCAGCATCCTGTCTCGCAATTCGTTCGATATCCTTACGCAATTGGATAATTTTGAGATAGATGCCGGTCTCACTTATCTCGATAATGAGCCGGTCGGGCGGGTACAGGCCGTTCCGCTGTATCAAGAGCGTTATCGGCTGGTAACCGCCGCCAGCGCACCGCTCGGGCAGCGCGGGACCGTCACCTGGGCCGAGGTCGGGGCCATTCCGCTGTGTCTGCTGACGCCGGACATGCAGAACCGCCGGATCATCGACCGGCGCCTGCGCGCCGTCGGGGTCGAGCCGCAGCCGACGCTGCAGTCCAACTCGCTGGTGGTGCTGTTCTCCCACGTGCGCACCGGCAGCTGGGCCAGCGTGATGCCGGCCGTTCTTGCGGACACCCTAGGCCTGACGGCGCCGCTGCGGTCCATCCCGATCCTGGACGATGAGCCACCCCCGATGATCGGGCTTGTCTATCCCCAGCGTGAGCCGCTGACACCAATGACCGCGGCACTGGTGACCGAGGCGCGGCGGTTGGGCCTGGCCTGGGCCGATCGGCGATAGAATTCTGATAGATATGTTCTATCGCAACATGAAGCGAACCGCTTGTAATCGGTCCTGAAAAATCCATTCTCCGCATGTAAATAATAAATTGAGGTACGCGGTGTCCGAGTGGGAGAGTTGGAGTCCGGAAGTCTGTGAGGCCGTGATCGCCGCACATAAGCGCGTCGAGGGCGCCACCCTGCCCATCCTGCATGCAATCCAGGCCAAATTCGGCCATGTGCCCGACGAGGCGCTGCCAATCCTGGCGAAAGCGCTGAACCTGACGAGGGCTGAAGTTTACGGCATCGTCACCTTCTATCACGACTTCCGACGCCATCCGCCGGGACGGCACGTGTTGCGGCTATGTCGGGCCGAGGCCTGCCAATCCCGCGGCGGCGACGAACTCGCGGATGCGATGCGGCAGGAATTGGCGATCGACTGGCACGGCACGACGACCGACGGCAAGGTGACTTTGCAGCCTGTCTATTGCCTGGGCCTGTGCGCCACCGGACCGGCAGCGATGCTGGACGGCACGCCGCTGGCACGGCTGGACGCGGCGCGGCTGACGGAAATCCTGGACGCGGTGCGATGACCACCCGGCTCTTCATTCCCCGGGATGCGGCCGCGCTGGCGGTCGGTGCGGATGCGGTGGCGGCGGCGTTCGCGGCTGTGGACGGCGTGCGGATCGTGCGCAACGGCTCGCGCGGGCTGCTGTGGCTGGAGCCGCTGATCGAGGTGGAAACCCCGCGCGGGCGAATTGCCTATGGTCCCGTCGCGCCGGTGGACGTACCGGGTCTGCTGGCGGCCGGGATGCTACAGGGCGGCGATCATCCCTTGTGCCTGGGGCTGACCGAGGAGATCCTATACCTGAAGCAGCAGACCCGGCTGACTTTCTCACGCTGCGGCATCGTCGATCCGCTGTCGTTTGCCGACTATGTGGCGCATGGCGGGATGCTCGGCATCACCCGCGCGCTGTCGATCGGGCCGGAGGCTATCGTAAAGGAAGTGCTGGACTCCGGGCTGCGCGGGCGCGGCGGGGCCGGGTTCCCGACAGGCATTAAATGGAAGACCGTGGCGGACACGGCCGCCGGCCAAAAATACATCGCCTGCAACGCCGATGAGGGCGACAGCGGGACGTTCTCCGATCGGATGTTGATGGAAGGCGACCCGTTCGTGCTGATCGAGGGCATGGTGATAGCCGGCGTCGCGGTGGGGGCAACCAAGGGCTACGTTTATGTCCGATCCGAATATCCGCATGCCATCGCCACACTGACCGAAGCGGCTGCCATCGCCCGACGGGAAGGGCTGCTTGGCGTTGACGTGCTGAATTCCGCCAAAGCCTTCGACCTGGAAATCCGCGTCGGCGCCGGCGCCTATGTCTGCGGAGAGGAGACCGCGATGCTGGAAAGCATCGAGGGTAAGCGGGGGCTGGTGCGCGCCAAGCCGCCGTTGCCCGCGCATAAAGGGCTGTTCGGCCGGCCGACGGTGATCAACAACCTCGTCAGCCTGGCCAGCGTACCGGTGATCCTGAGCAAGGGTGCCGCGTTCTATCGCGATTTTGGAATGGGTCGGTCACGCGGCACGATGCCGATCCAACTGGCCGGCAATATCCGCCATGGCGGCCTGTTCGAGGCGGCGTTCGGCATCACGCTCGGCGAGCTTGTCAACGACATCGGCGGCGGCACGGCGAGCGGCCGGCCGGTGCGCGCGGTGCAGGTCGGGGGGCCTTTGGGGGCCTATTTGCCCCCAGCCCTGTTCGACACACCATTCGATTATGAGGCATTCGCCGCGCGCGACGGGCTGATCGGCCATGGCGGGATCGTGGTGTTCGACGACCGGGTCGATATGGCAAAACAGGCGCGTTTCGCAATGGAGTTTTGTGCCGTCGAATCCTGCGGCAAG
>CAINEA010000694.1 GCA_903847525.1 uncultured Acetobacteraceae bacterium
GGGCTCTGGTTACAGATGGAATGCTTCAGCAATGGTGGAGAGGGGCATTGGCAGCCTGCTCACGTTGCTCCGATGTAGTTTGGCTGGAGAGAAGGTGCATTCCTCTTGGCCTGATCGACTACCGCAGATCCTCTGGTACATGAATACGTTGCCACATTCCGGTACGGGTTTCAGCCCGTACTACCTGGAACATGGCAGGGACCCACGATCAGTCGCATCCAGAGCTTTGGATACGGCGGCAGTGCCGAAGAGGGATCAGCCGTGGTTGGCTACCTTGAAAGCGCGGCTAAATCGTGCGGACGTTATTCAGAAACGCGTGCATTTAGAAGAGAAGATTCGGAGACAGAGACTGGAACGGCTTCCGTATCACCAACGGAGAGAAGTTCAGAGCTTCAAACCTGGAGATTTCGCATATCTCAGGGTGGAGGCGCCTAAGTCGAAAGGCGAAGGAGCGGCGGCGAAATTTGCGGCTCGTTATACAGGCCCATACCTCATTCGTGAGCTGGTGACTGGATTCACCCACCGGTACCTCATCGCCCGGACAGCTACAAGTGCTACATTCGACGCCCACGCCACGCGGCTAAGGCGAGCACCTGGTCCGAGAGAAATGATGCACGGTGATGTGGCGCTGGAGGGTCGAGCGGCAGATGGAGTCGGAAGTGGGAGACGGATCGGTCTCATGAAGGGCGGACAATTTGAAGTAGACAAGATTGTCAGCTATACACCAGCCAAGGGTAATGCTAAAGCCCGATATTTGGTGTCCTTCAAGGGTGGAGATCTGCTGGAACGACGGTTCACAGCGGAAGCGCTCGAAAAGATCGGACTCGGGGCATTGATGGATGATTATCACCGCCCAATCCACACTCTAGGCGAGGCAGGGCCTGAGGAGTCGGCAGCTGAGGAAGCAGCCGAGGATGAGTCTGAGGACGAGCTCCACGAGACGGGTCTAGAGGAGGTGTTGGATGTTCAGGACGTCGTCCTGGGAGATGAGGAGGAATCAGGAGAGCTCGAGACGGCGGAGCCGATGGACGGCGGGCAAGACGCGGTGGGCGCTGTTAGCCGACCGGCGTCTGTCCCCGCGCAGGACATGGCTCGAGCGGAGAAATACCGCACCTTTGATTCATACGGGCGCAGATTCAAAACGGGGCCAGACTCATCGTGGGAGGATGTCTGCACCCACTGCAAAGTCCCGGACACGAAGCGGAGCAAGACGCCTCGAGCACTTATGTGCGATTACTGCCCCAGGGTATGGCACCTCAAATGTCTTGGTTTAAAAAGGACACCGGAGGGGGCTTGGGAGTGCCCGACGTGCAAGGCGGAACGGGTGCAGGGGGCAGTGCTGCAGGTCGAAGCGTGGGAGAACGAGATCGCGGCGGTGCGGGCAGCAGAATTGGCTGACCGTATCTTTAGGCTTTCGGACCTGACGGAAGATAGTGCGGTGATGTGGGAGCGGGTCCAATTCCCAACCGCAGACGGAGAAGACAGCCCTTACCATGAATACCAGAGCAACCGGCTGGTAGCGGTGATGACGGCGCGGACGAAGTCAACATGTCCGTGCGTGCATTGCACTACAAGTCGGTCGGCAGCAGCGGAGGCAGATACAGGCCTTCTGGCGACTGACGACCCGGAGCAGTCGCTCTGGAGTCGGGTCGGGTGCTCGTTGTGCCAGTTCGGCGCAATTTCGGATGAAGTAAAGGGGCAAACTCTCCGTTGGGGATGCGGTA
>CAINEA010000695.1 GCA_903847525.1 uncultured Acetobacteraceae bacterium
CTGCCGGGGTCTGGGGCGGAGCCCCAGCCTTGCCTACCGGCCACTCCACGCCAGGCGCCGCTGGCATCAGAGGCTGAACTTTTCGCCGAGGTAGACGCGGCGGACTTCGGCGTTAGCGACGACCTCGTCCGGCCGTCCCTCCATCAGCACCTGTCCGTCATGCAGGATGTAGGCGCGATCGATGATCTCCAGGGTTTCGCGAACATTGTGGTCGGTGATCAGCACGCCGATGCCACGATCCTTCAGGTGCGATACAAGGTCACGGATTTCACCGACGGCGATCGGGTCGATGCCGGCCAGCGGCTCGTCTAGCAGGATGTAGCCGGGCTGTGTGGCCAGGGCGCGGGCGATTTCGACGCGCCGGCGCTCGCCGCCCGACAGGGCCAATGCGGGGGTACGCCGCAGATGTGCGATGCCGAATTCGGCCAACAGTTCGTCCAGCATCCGGTCACGCCGGTCCGGGTCGGCTTCGACCACTTCCAGGGCGGCCATGATGTTCTGCTCGACATTCAGGCCGCGGAAGACGCTGGCTTCCTGCGGCAGGTAGCCGATGCCGAGTTGGGCGCGCCGGTACATCGGCAGGCCCGTGATATCCGCGCCATCCAGGCTGATGGAACCGGTATCGGGGCGAACCAGGCCGACGATCATGTAGAAGGTCGTGGTCTTTCCGGCGCCATTCGGCCCCAGCAGGCCCACAGCCTCCCCACGGCGCACATTCAGGGTGACGTTTCGCACGACCGGGCGCTTCTTGTAGGTCTTCCCGACGCTGGTCGCCACGAGGCCTCCGCCGCCCGGCAGCAGTCGCAGGTCTCCTGCAATTTTATTTCCGTTTGTAACCTTACCGGAATTCACGGCTTGGCATCCTTTCCGGGGTTCGTTGCCGGAGTGGGTTTTTTGCCGATCCCGTCCTGCATCGATGCATCGTTCGGCATGATCAGACCACGCACCTGGGCATTGCTCCCGGATGTCAGCCGCGCGAGGCCGGTTTTCATATCGACCTCGGCTTCCGTGCCGCTCAACTGGTTCTGACCGCGGGTAATCCGCACATTGCCGCCCAGCCGGGCGATGCCGGTTTCCGGTATGTAGACCGCCCGGTCGCCGGTGACTGTATCGGTCTGGGTGCGGACGGAGACATTGCCGAAACCCTCGACCTTGTCGACCTTGCCGGCCGTGCCAAGCGGATCTTCCGGCGCCTTGTCCTTCGCGCCGCTATCCTTTCCCACCGACTCAGGCTTTGGCGGCGCCTGACCTGGCTGTGTCTCGCTGGCCGGCGCCGTGGTGTAGACAACCAGGGTGTCCCCGGCCAATCGCCGGGCATCGGACGTGACGACAACCGCGTTGCCCCGCGCCACGGCGCGATGCAGTTGCGACCAGTATTCCATCGTGTCCCGGGCCGTAATGACCTCGCTCGGACGGGTCAGCTTCAGATTGCGCCCGGTCAGCAGCATCACTGCCTGATCCATGTCGTAGGTGGCGTGATCCCCGACGGCCACGTCGGTCGGGGTGAAGATGCGGACATTGCCGTCCGCCTCCAGGCGATAGATTTCATTGCCGCCGCTATCGGCGCCGATCGGCGACGACGCGTCGCCCGGCTTGGCGGCGGGCGGCGGCGGCGCGCCAGGCTGCGCCGCCTTGGGGCGATAATGCGCGATCAGCCTGTCCGCCGTGACCGTGACATTGTCGCGCACGGCGCGTGCGTCGCCACGGGCGATCACCACTTTCTCCGCCTGTTGCCAGTCGATGCCATCGCGCGAGGTGATCGTCACCGGCCCGCCCTTGGACAGGTCGAGCGGCTGAGCCGACGCAACGGCCGGAACCACTAAACCGGCAAGGCCGATCGCGAGGACGAAAGGGGCAGGGTACAGCCGAGGTAATCTCATTGGCTCGCGCCGTTCAGCACCAAAGTCGCTGGGCCGGTGAACTGCAGTGCCGCGCCGTTGTCCGTCGTGATGAAGCCCTGCGCGTCCAGCGTGCCGAACGGACCCTCGGCGTGCACCGATTCCGAGCCCGAAGCGGCACCGCTTTTGAAATCGACGGTCGCGCTGTCGGTCGTCATCGTTGTGCCGTCGTCGCGATACAGGATCACGTCGTGCGAAAGATCTAGAATACTCGAGTACTGCATGAAAACGCCGTCCTTCGACTGCACGTGCAGCCAGCTTCCATCATTCAGGGTGATATCCCCGACCGGTGAAACCAGGTTCACCCGCTCCGGCGTTACCTGCTTGGCAGTCTTGGCGGTGACGGTGTAGGGCCGGCCCTGATCGTCCACGCCGCGATAGCGCGCGTCGGTCAGTTTCGCGCCGTCGACTTCGGCGGAAAACTGGGAGAACGTCAGCCGGCTATGGTCCTTGCCGCGGTCGATCTCGGGCCAGATCGCGATCAGCGCGAGAAGGCTGAGCGCCGCCAACGGCAACAGGAATTTGGTCAGCCGGATCAGCAAGCGGCGCCGGGCTATGCCGCTGGGCGAGGGCGGCCGGCGCAGCGGGGCGCCATCGGCTAGATGACGCTCCCGCGATGCCTTGGCGCCGCGCCGGACCGGCATCGGGGCCACGCTCATGCGAGGCCTGCCCGCAGCAGATCGTGCAGGTGCAGAATGCCGACGGGGCGGCCGGCAGGATCGACCACGAAAAGGCTGGTGATCTTGCGGTCGCGTCCGGTCATCGCGTGCAACGCCTCCGCGGCCAGCGCCTCCGGGCCGATCGTGCGCGGTGCTAGCGTCATGATATCGCCGGCATGGCGCGACAGCAGGTCGGGTCCCATCGAGCGGCGCAGATCGCCGTCGGTAACGATACCCATCAGGTGCCCGTCAGCGTCGATCACGCCCAGACAGCCGAACTGCTTTTCGGTGATCAGCAGCAGCGCACGGTGCATCGGCACGTCCGCCGTTGCCAGTGGCATGGCGTCGCCGGCGTGCATGAGATCGCGCACGCGCTTCAGCCGGGCGCCGAGCTTGCCGCCGGGGTGGAACTGCCGGAAATCGGCCTCGGAGAAGCCACGGCGGGTCAGGAGGGCAACGGCCAGGGCATCGCCCAGCGCCATCTGCATCGTGGTGCTTGTGGTCGGGGCCAGGCCCATCGGACAGGCCTCGGGCGCATCCGGCAGCAGCAGGGACACATCGGCCGCCTGCGCCAGCGCGGAGCCGGCGCGCGCCGTTATCCCAACCAGCGGCAGGGCAAAGCGTCTCGTATGCGCGACGAGGTCGGCGAGTTCCGCAGTTTCCCCGGAATTGGATAGCGCCAGCACCGCGTCCCCGGGCACGATCATGCCGAGATCGCCATGCGAGGCCTCGGCCGGGTGCACGAACATCGCAGGGGTACCGGTGGAAGCGAGGGTGGCGGCGATCTTGTGGGCGACGTGACCCGACTTGCCCATGCCGGAGACGACGACGCGACCCGTCGCTTCTGCCAGCAGATCCACAGCTCGGGCGAACTCGTGATCCAGCGTGGCCGCCAGGGAACGCAGGGCGCCGGCCTCGATTTCCAGGACCGAGCGACCGACCTGTAAATCGTTAGACGAGTCCTTGTGAACCGGGACAGTGCGTGTGGTCATCGATTGTGTATGGGCACCCGAGCCGGCAGGGTCAACCGAGAATATCGGTTAAATGCCTCAGCCGACAAGAATCGTGCCAATGTTGCGCGGGAGGCCGCGGCGATGGCCCGAAAATGCTAATGCGCGAAAATATCCGGCTCTTCGTAACCGAGCAGATCGAGTCGCGTGCGGGCAGGCAGGAAGGCGAAACAGGCCTCGGCCAGTTCCAGGCGACCCTCGCGGCGCAGCAGCGCCTCCAGCCTGGCCCATAGGGCGTGCAGGTGCAGCACGTCGGATGCCGCATAGGTCAGCTGTTCCGGCGAGAGCTCCGGCGAACCCCAGTCCGAGGTCTGTTGCTGCTTGGACAGATCGACGCCGACCAATTCCTTGCACAGATCCTTCAGGCCATGCCGGTCGGTGAACGTGCGCACCAGCTTGGCGGCGATCTTGGTGCATTTGACCGGTGTGGCATCCACGCCGAGGTAATGCTGGATCACGCCGACGTCAAAACGGGCGAAATGCATGAGCTTCACCACGTCCGGCGATCCGAGCAAACGCTTCAGGTTCGGGCAATCGTAGCCGCGGCCACCCAGCGCCACCGGCACGAGTTGGACCAGATGCGCGGTACCGTCACCGGAAGAAAGCTGCACGAGGCACAGGCGATCACGATGCGGGTTGAGGCCCATCGTCTCGGTATCGACGGCGACGACCGGGCCGAGCGACAGCCCGTCCGGCAGGTCGCCGCGGTGCAGATGAAGGGTGGCATTGGCCATGAACAGCACCGCGCTCAATGAGGATTTCTTATTTTGGGGGTGTCTGCGAGCGGTGGCTGCCCGCGTCGCTGCCGCTCGTAGCAAAAGCGGATGGTGCCCAGGAGAAGACTCGAACTTCCACGACCTTACGGCCACAGGTACCTGAAACCTGCGCGTCTACCAATTCCGCCACCTGGGCATCCGGTGCGTTCCGCGCCGCCATTGCTGACAACACGGTGGGCGGGCGATGTAGCCCCCGTATCCCCCGCCGTCAAGTGAACCCAAGGAAAGGCCACGCGGCGGGTTGAGCCGTTTGCGGTTGCAGCATATCAAAGACCGCGAAACAGGAGGTTTGGGCATGGCGACGCGCAAGGTGGCGACGGTTTTTGGCGGATCGGGCTTTATCGGCCGCTACGTGGTCAAGCGCCTGGCTGCGCGCGGCTATATCGTGCGCGTGGCGGTTCGTTATCCCGAAGCGGCGCTGTTCCTGAAGACGATGGGTGGCGTCGGCCAGATCGTGCCGCTGTCGGCCTCCATCATCGATGAGGCCGCCGTCACGCGTGCCATCGAGGGTGCCGAGATCGTCGTCAATACAGTCGGCATCCTCGCGGAAGGCAGCGCGGGCGATTTCCAGCGCATCCAGGGCGAGGGTGCGGGACGCATCGCGCGGATCGCCGCCGCCGCGGGCGTGGGCAAACTGGTGCAGATCTCCGCGATCGGCGCGAATGCCGCGTCCGACAGCCAGTACGCCACCAGCAAGGCCGCCGGAGAGGCCGCCGTGATTGCGGCCTTCCCCCAGGCGACGATCCTGCGGCCTTCCGTTGTGTTCGGCCCGGAGGATCAATTCTTCAACCGCTTCGCCGGTATGGCACGGATGCTGCCCTTCATGCCGGTGGTCGCCGGGGAGACGAAGTTGCAGCCGGTCTATGTCGGCGATGTCGCGGATGCCGTGATGGCGGCGCTGGATCGCCCGGACGCCGCGGGGCGCGTGTTCGAGCTCGGTGGTCCGCGGGCCCTGAGCATGCGCGAAATCCTAGCCTATATCCTGCACGAAACGGGACATCATCGCCGCATGATTAATTTGCCGATGAATATTCTGCGCATGCAGGCATCCATCCTGGAACGCCTGCCTGGCAAGCTGTTGACCAATGATCAGCTGAAATTGCTTGCCAAGGACAATGTCGTCGCCCCAGGCTCGGCGGGCCTTGCCGAGTTGGGCCTGGTGCCGACACCGATCGAGCTGGTGGTTCCCGCCTATCTGCGCCGCTTCCAGCCGGGCGGCGGGACCAAGCCGATGGTGTATCAGGCGTGATCGGACTATAAATAGGTCCGATTCGGATCTTATTTCCCCATAAATTGACTGCTCTGCGAGGTCTCGCGCTGAAAATATCAATTTAGGGCGCGAATTCCGTCCAAATCGGCCAGATTAGACTCGCGTCGGCCGGAAATCCTGTCCTATGCTGCATCTGCGAGACAGCTTGAGCGCGCGGGTGCGGACCCGTGTGTCGCCTCCCGGGCCTGTCGACGCGCCGCCGATGGGAAAGGGTGAACATGGCCGAGCACATGCTGAAATTCGTGAGCGTTCCGCAAAGCACGCCGGAAAAGCGGCAGGCCAACGAACGCCGGGTGGATTTCGATGAGATCTACCGCGATTTTGCCACCCAGCAGGCGGCCGAGCAGGCCAGCCGCTGCAGTCAATGCGGTGTGCCGTTCTGCTCTGTGCATTGCCCGCTCGGCAACAACATCCCGGACTGGCTGAAGCTGACCGCCGAGGGACGGCTGGAAGAGGCGTACGAAGTCAGTTCCGCCACCAACAATTTCCCGGAGATCTGTGGCCGGATCTGTCCGCAGGACCGGCTCTGCGAGGGCAATTGCGTCATCGAAAAGGGCTTTGAAAGCGTCACCATCGGCGCGGTCGAGCGCTACATCACCGATACCGCTTTCGAGAAGGGCTGGGTACAGCCGATCCGGCCGCGCCGGGAACTGGCGCAATCCATCGGCATCATCGGCGCAGGCCCCGGCGGCCTGGCTGCCGCCGAGCAACTGCGCCGGCTCGGGTATCAGGTCACGGTGTATGACCGCTATGACCGCGTCGGCGGATTGCTGATCTACGGCATCCCCAACTTCAAATTGGAAAAAGAGATCGTCCTGCGGCGGTGGAAGCTGCTGGAGGAAGGGGGCATTCGCTTCCGGCTGAATTTTTCCATCGGCATTGACGCGACGCTGGCCGAACTGCGCGCCCAGCACGACGCCATTCTCATCGCCACCGGCGTCTACAAGCCGCGCGACATCGGTGGCCCCGGTTCCGGCCTGGCCGGCATCGTGCCGGCGCTGGATTATCTCATCGCGTCCAACCGAGACAATCTCGGCGATATCGTGCCGGAATTCGCCTCCGGCGCGCTGGACGCGCGCGGCAAGAACGTGGTGGTGATCGGCGGCGGCGACACCGCGATGGACTGCGTGCGCACGGCCACCCGCCAGGGCGCGAAATCGGTGAAATGCCTGTATCGGCGCGATCAGGCGAACATGCCCGGCTCCATGCGCGAGGTGAAGAACGCGCAGGAAGAAGGCGTCGAGTTCGTTTGGCTATCGGCGCCGGAAGCCTTCCTGGGCGACGATCACGTGACAGCGGTGCGGGCGGTGCGCATGCATCTCGGCCTGCAGGATGCCTCTGGCCGCCAGGCGGTCGAGCCGATCGAGGGCAGTCATTTCAACCTGCCGGCCGACCTCGCGATCAAGGCACTGGGCTTCGACCCCGAGGATCTGCCCGGACTGTTCGGTGAGCCGGAACTGAAGGTCTCCCGTTGGGGAACGGTTGCGGTCGATCCGAAGAACTTCATGACCAACCTCCAAGGCGTGTTCGCCGCCGGGGATATCGTGCGCGGCGCCTCCCTGGTGGTCTGGGCGATCAAGGATGGCCGGGATGCGGCCGCGAAGATGCATCAATATGTCCAACAGGCGGCGGTTGCCGCCGCGGCGGAGTAAGTGACATGACACAGGAATCCGGATCCGAATTCCTTGCCGCCTGGGACGCCAATGTGGCGACCCTGGAACACACCTACAGCGCCGAGCAGGAGCACGACGCCTGTGGCGTCGGCATGATCGCCGCGCTGGACGGCAAGCGCCGCCGCGACGTGGTGCAGGCCGGGATCGATGCGCTGAAGGCGGTCTGGCATCGTGGCGCGGTGGATGCGGACGGCAAGACCGGCGACGGCGCCGGCATCCATGTGGAAATTCCGCAGGATTTCTTCGCCGCTGCCGTGAAGCGCGGCGGTGACAAGCTGAAGCCGGGGCCGATCGCGGTCGGCCAGGTGTTCCTGCCTAAGACCGATCTCGGCGCGCAGGAGCGCTGCCGGCAGATCGTGGAAACCGAGATCCTGAATTTCGGCCATGCGATCTATGGCTGGCGCCAGGTACCGATCAATGTCGAGGTCATCGGCGAGAAGGCCAACGCGACCCGGCCCGAGATCGAACAGATCATGATCTGGAACGGCACCGGTGCGACCGAGGCCGAGTTCGAGCGCGATCTGTATGTGATCCGCAGGCGGATCGAGAAGGCGGCGATCGCGGCCCAGATCGCGGAGCTGTATTTCTGCTCGCTGTCCTGCCGGTCGATCATCTACAAGGGCATGTTCCTGGCAGCGAGCCTGACGGATTTCTATCCGGACCTGCTGGACGAACGTTTCGTCTCCCGCTTCGCGATCTATCACCAGCGCTACTCCACAAATACGTTCCCGACCTGGAAGCTGGCCCAGCCATTCCGGATGCTGGCGCATAACGGCGAGATCAACACCGTTACCGGCAATATCAACTGGATGAAGAGCCATGAAACCCGGCTCGCCGACGTTGAGCTCGGCCCGTACGTGGAGGACATCAAGCCGGTGGTCCAGGCCGGTGGCTCGGATACCGCGACGCTGGACAACGTGTTCGAGTTGCTGGTGCGCGCCGGGCGTGACGCGCCGATGGCAAAGGCGCTGATGATCCCGGCGAGCCTCGGTTCGAACGCGCTGATGCCGCAGGCGCACAAGGATTTCTTCCTGTACTGCAACGCCGTCATGGAGCCGTGGGACGGTCCGGCCGCGATCGCCGGCACGGACGGGCGCTGGGTGATCGCCGGGCTCGACCGCAACGGGCTGCGGCCGCTGCGCTACACCGTGACGACAAGCAAGATGCTGATCGTTGGTTCTGAAACCGGCATGGTAAAGCTGGACGAAGACGAAATTGTCGAAAAAGGCCGCGTCGGCCCTGGCCAGACCTTCGCCGTCGACCTGGATAACGCCCGCTTCTACCGTGACGGTGAATTGAAGGACGTATTGTCCGCGCGCCAGCCGTTCAGCGAATGGGCTCGCCACATCACGGTCATCGACAGCATCGTCAAGACCGATGCGCCGGAGCCGGTGCTGTACGAAGGAGAGGCATTGCGCCGCCGGCAGTTCTCCGTCGGCTTCACCCTGGAAGAGCTGGAGATGATCCTGCACCCGATGGTGGAGGACGCGCAGGAGGCTATCGGCTCGATGGGCGATGACACGCCGGTCGCGGTGCTGTCGGACCGCTACCGCGGCCTGCACCATTTCTTCCGCCAGAACTTCTCCCAGGTCACCAACCCGCCGATCGACAGCCTGCGCGAAACCCGGGTGATGACCCTGCGCACGCGCCTGGGCAATCTGGGCAATGTGCTGGATGAGGACGCCAGCCAGTGCAACCTGCTCCAGCTTGAAAGCCCGGTGCTGTCCAACGCGGAATTCGCCGCGATGCGGGAGTTCATCGGTGGGTCCGCCTGCGAGGTCGATTGCACCTTCCCCGTCGCGGACGGAGAGACCGGATTACGCGACGCTCTGGTGCGCATCCGTGCGGAGGCCGAGGAAGGCGTGCGCGCGGGTTGCTCACACGTGATCCTGACCGACGAGAATTGCGGCGTGGACCGTGCGCCGATCCCGATGATTCTGGCCACCGGCGGGGTGCACACGCATCTGGTGCGCCAGTCGTTGCGGACGTTCACCAGCTTGAACGTGCGTTCGGCCGAATGTCTGGATGTGCATTATTTCGCCGTACTGATCGGCGTCGGCGCCACCACGGTGAATGCGTACCTGGCGCAGGAATCGATCGCGGACCGCCATCGCCGTGGGCTGTTCGGCGCCATCAGCCTGAAAGACGCCGTGCAGCGCTACAAGAAGGCGGTCGACAAGGGGTTGCTGAAGGTCATGGCCAAGATGGGCATCGCCGTCATCTCCTCCTATCGCGGCGGCTATAATTTCGAGGCGATCGGGCTGTCGCGCGCGTTGGTCGGCGAATTCTTCCCGGGCATGCAGTCGCGCATCTCCGGCATCGGGCTGACCGGCATCGCGCGCAAGGTGCTCGGCCTGCATGAAACCGCGTGGAACGAGGACGCCGTCACGCTGCCGATCGGTGGCCTGTACAAGCTCCGGCGCAACGGCGCGGAGGCGCACGCCTTCGATCCCACACTGATCCATATGCTGCAGACGGCGGTGGCGACGGATAGTTTCACGATCTTCCAACGCTACACGGAAGCGGTACGCCAGATGGCGCCGATCGCGCTGCGCGACCTGTTGGATTTCCGTTTCGATCTCTGCAAGCCGATCTCGGTGGAGGAAGTCGAGAGCATCACCGAAATCCGCAAGCGGCTGGTGGCCCCGGGCATATCCCTCGGCGCCTTGAGCCCGGAGGCGCATGAGACGCTGTCGATCGCCATGAACCGCATTGGCGCCCGATCCGACAGTGGTGAGGGCGGCGAGGATCCGGCCCGGGCCAAGCCGCGCGCCAACGGTGACAACGCGTCCTCGGCGATCAAGCAGATCGCCTCGGGCCGCTTCGGCGTGACGGCGGAATATCTGAACAACTGCCGTGAGATCGAGATCAAGGTCGCGCAGGGTGCGAAGCCCGGTGAGGGCGGGCAGTTGCCCGGCTTCAAGGTGACCGGGATGATCGCCAAGCTGCGCCATTCCACCCCCGGCGTGATGCTGATCAGCCCGCCGCCGCATCACGACATCTACTCGATCGAGGATCTGGCCCAGCTCATCTACGATCTGAAGCAGATCAATCCGGATGCCAGCGTCTGCGTGAAATTGGTTTCGCGCAGCGGCATCGGCACCATCGCGGCCGGTGTGGCGAAGGCGAAGGCGGATGCCATCCTGATCTCCGGTCATTCCGGCGGCACCGGCGCATCGCCGCAGACCTCGCTGAAATATGCGGGGCTGCCGTGGGAGATGGGGCTGTCGGAAAGCCATCAGGTACTGATGCTCAACCGGCTGCGTCACCGCGTGCGGCTGCGCACCGATGGTGGCCTGAAGACCGGGCGGGACGTGGTGATCGCGGCGATGCTCGGCGCGGAGGAGTTCGGCATCGGCACCGCCAGCCTGATCGCGATGGGGTGCATCATGGTGCGCCAGTGCCACTCCAACACCTGTCCCGTCGGCGTCTGCAGCCAGGACGAGGCGCTGCGGCAGAAATTCGATGGCACGCCGGAGAAAGTCATCAATCTGTTTTCGTTCATCGCGGAGGACGTACGCAACATCCTGGCCCGGCTCGGCGCCCGGCGGCTGACCGACGTGATCGGACGGACGGACCTGCTGCACCAGGTCAGTCGCGGCTCGGATTATCTGGACGATCTTGACCTGAACCCGCTGCTCGCCCAGGCCGACCCCGGACCGTATGCGCGCTATTGCACGCAGGAGGGACGCAACGAGGTGCCGGAGACGCTCGACGCGCAAATGATCACCGACGCGTCTGCGCTGTTCGAGCATGGCGAGAAGATGCAGCTGCAGTACAGCATCCGGAACACCCATCGCGCCATCGGCACCAAGGTCAGTTCCCGCATCGTGCGTCAGTTCGGGATGACCGGCTTGCAGCCCGGTCATCTGACCGCCCGGCTGCGCGGCTCGGCCGGCCAGTCGCTCGGCGCCTTCGCCGTGCAGGGGTTGAAGCTGGAAGTGCTCGGGGACGCCAACGACTATGTCGGCAAGGGGCTGTCGGGGGCAACCATCGTGGTGCGGCCCTTCGCATCCTCCAAGCTGCAGAGCGAGCAGAACACGATCATCGGCAATACGGTGCTGTACGGTGCCACCTCCGGGCAGTTGTTCGCCGCCGGCCAGGCCGGGGAGCGGTTCGCGGTGCGTAACTCCGGCGCGGATGCGGTGATCGAGGGCTGCGGATCGAACGCCTGCGAATACATGACCGGAGGCACGGTGGTGATCCTGGGTGCGGTCGGTGATAATTTCGGTGCCGGCTTCACCGGCGGCATGGCCTTCGTCTACGACCCTACCGGCGAGTTCGAACTGCGGGTCAATCCGGAAACTCTGAGTTGGCAACGGGTGGCGCATCCGCATTGGTCGCAGCGCCTGCGCGACCTGATCGGCTGCCATGTGGCCGAAACCCGCAGCCGCTATGCGGAACGGTTGCACCATGACTGGGAACGCTCACTGGTGCATTTCTGGCAGGTGGTGCCGAAAGACTATGCCAAGTTCCTGCCGGTGCCGCTGACTTTGGACACGGCAGAAGCAAAACGGGCGTGAACCAAACCCCGCGCCGCACCGCCGGCCTTGACATGGGCTGGCTTGGCGCGGCGCGGGATTGAATGTCATAACGCCGGGAATGCGGTATCTCTATCACCTCCCGCTTTCCCCGTTCTCGCGCAAGGTGCGTTTGGTGCTGGCGGAAAAGCGCCTGCCTTTCGAGCTGCGTCAGGAAAAGCCCTGGGAGCGGCGGGGAGAGTATCTCGACCTCAACCCCGCCGGGACCGTGCCGACGCTGGTGGATGAGAACGGTTTCACCATCCCCGATTCAGCGGTGATCTGCGAATATCTGGAAGAGGCCTATCCGGACATTCCGTTGATGGGCCATTCGCTCGCCGAGCGGGTAGAAGTCCGCCGCCTGGTCGCGTGGTTCGACGGTAAGTTCAATGCCGAGGTTACCCGCAACCTGATCGGCGAAAAATTCATGAAGCGCCTGGCCGGCCGCGGCAACCCGGACGCGGCCGTGATCCGCCTGGGTTTCGTGGCGCTGCGCCACCACCTGCAATATATCGGTTGGCTGGCGGAAACCCGGAAATGGCTCGCTGGCGGCACGATCTCCCTGGCCGATTTCGCCGCCTCGGCCCACCTCTCGGCACTCGATTTCGCTGGTGACGTGGACTGGACGATCTCTCCGCCGGCGCGGGAATGGTATGCGCGCATGAAATCGCGCCCGAGCTTCCGCGCGATCCTGGCCGACCGGGTGCCGGGCACGATCCCGTCGGCTCATTACGCCGATCTGGACTTCTGAGACCGGGGTTCAGGCCACTCAGGCAGCGAACTGCGCGAAAGAGCGGGCCAGGATCTCGTAGATCGGGCGCTTGAAATCTACGGCAAGTTCCGGAAGTTCAGCGAGTTGGGTCCAGCGCCAGGCATCGAATTCTGGGTGGGGGTCAGCGTCCAGCCGAATGTCGCTGTCTGCACCGGTGAAGCGCAGCGCGAACCAGCGTTGCCGCTGACCACGCCAGCGGCCGTGCAGGGCAATGCCAATCAGGTGCGCGGGCAGATCGTAGAACAGCCAGTCGGGATGCTCGCCGATGATTTCGGCCCGGTCGGTGCCGATTTCCTCGGCCAGCTCGCGCAGAACCGCGCTGCGGGGATTCTCGTCGGCATCGATGCCCCCTTGCGGTAGCTGCCAGCCACCGGCCGGCCCCTCGGCGTTCGGGAAATTCGCTCGCCTCGCCACCAGCACGAGGCCGGAAGGGTTGAACAACACGGCACCCACATTGGGTCGATAGGGCAGGCTCGCGGCTTCGGTCATTCGGGCACCTTCCCAGGCGGTAGAATCAAGGCGCTGGCGGGTGCGAGTGCGAAACCGCGGCCTGCCAGACCGTTGGTCCAGGCGGCCAGGCGATCCAGCACCAGCGGCGAGGCCAGCCCGACCAGGCCCAGTGCGGAGCCCTTGTCGCGCGCGATGCCTTCGAGGGCCGCCAGCTTCGCTTCAAGCGATGCCGGGTCCGCCGGGTCGTCGACGATCAGATCGATCGATCGGTTCCAGACATAGGGCAAAGCCGGCTGGCGTTGTCCGGCTTCCGATGGTGGCAGCACTCGGGGATCGACGTAGAACAGGCCGCGGGCGGCCAGATTGCTGAGCATCGGCTGCATTTGTTCGGCTAGGGTCGGGAAGCGCTCGCCGTTCAATTGACCGCCCAAGGCCGCGGTGACACCGGCATATCCCGGGAAACGCCCCATCGCCCATTCGAGGTTGCGCTGGTTTTCCTCTACGGTGGCACCCGTGAGCAAGGCGTGCTCGCCCGGATCATTGAGCGGATAGCCCATCGGCTCCAGCGGAACCGAGAGGAGCAATTCATGGCCCTCCTGGCGGGCCAGGTTCAGCAATGCCGGGTTCGGCGCGGCATACGGCGAAACCGCCAGCGTGACGTTGGCCGGCAAGCCCTGGATCGCGCGCATGCTTTCGGCGGCGTTCAGGCCAATTCCGGCCAGCACCAGGCCGATCCGGGGCAGACCAGCTTCCGCGGCGAATCCGCGGGCGTAGACTTGGCTGGGGCTCCGCCCGTCCGCGCCGATCCGCGGCAGCATCCCGATGTCGGGACCCTTGCCGGGCTCCAGAAGGCCAGGATCCGGCCCGGAAATCGGGCCGGTTGCGGAAGACCCAGGCCGCAACTCACGGGTCGGCGTAGGTGGGATCGAAGCCGCGCCGTCACCATGCCCAGGCGCTGCAGGCAGTGCTCTTTCAGGTGTCGCCGGCATCTGGTGACTTGCCGGCTGCGCACTTTCAGGCTTGGGCCCTGCAGCTTCCTGGCCCTCAGGCTTCACGCCGTGGGCTTCGAGCTTTGGCGTGCCGGGGGGCGACACAATTGCCGTCGGTGCCGCGCCGGTTACCACCGGCGGCCCCAACATCTGGAGCGCAATCCCGCCAGCACCTAGGAACGCGACGATCAGTACCCAGAACAGAATCAGGCCGCGCCATCGCGACGGCCGTTTTTCCGTGTCCGAACCGTGCCGGTCCGCCGTCAGCGACATGCGCGGTTAGTTGGCTGCGCGCTTCTGCCCGGCCATTGCGCGGGCCACGACCAGGGCCTGCTGCAACTGGAAATCGGTCTCCGACGGCTTGGCGGGATCGAAAGCGGGGAAGCCCTCGGGCGGCTTGTCCGGGATTTCCTTGGCGATCGCGGGCAGGTCGGTCCGCGGCGGCAGGGTTGCCTGCGGCGTGCCGCCACGGTTCGTCAGCACGCGGTTCAGGTCGGATTCCCGTTCGGGTCCGAAACGCTGCGCTTCGGTCCGGGTCGCGGCGACGGGCACATCGGGCTCGATACCCAGACCCTGGATCGACCGGCCGGACGGCGTGTAGTAGCGCGCGGTGGTCAGGCGCATAGCGCCGTTGCCCGGCAGCGGCATCACGGTCTGCACCGAGCCCTTGCCGAAGCTGCGCGTACCGACCAGCACCGCGCGGCGATGATCCTGCAGCGCGCCGGCCACGATCTCGCTGGACGAAGCGGACCCGCCGTTGATCAGCACGACCAGCGGCAGGCCGTCTGTCACGTCGCCGCCCTTGGCTTCCCAGCGCTGGCCTTCATCGGCCCGGCGGGATCGGGTGGAGACGATTTCCCCGCGATCGATGAAGTCGGACGCCACGGCCACCGCCTGGTCGAGCAGGCCGCCCGGGTCGTTGCGCAGGTCCAGCACGATCGCCTTCAGCTTGTTGCCGGATTCAGCCTTCAGCGCGGTCACGGCCTTCTTGATGCTGGCATCGGCCTGCTCGCTGAACTGCGACAACCGGATATAGCCGACGTCGTCACCTTCCAGCCGCTGCTTGACGACCTTTATCTTAATGATCTCCCGGATCATCGTCGCTTCGACCGGCTTGTCCACACCTTCGCGCTTGATGGTCAGCGTGATGCGGCTGCTCGGTGCGCCGCGCATCTTTTCCACCGCCTCATTCAGGCTCAGGCCCTGCACGGTCTTGCCGTCGATCGCGGTGATCAGGTCGCCGGACTTGATGCCGGCGCGGGCCGCGGGCGTGTCGTCGATCGGGCTGACAACCTTGATCAGGCCGCCCTCCTGGGTAACCTCGATCCCCAGACCGCCAAATTCGCCGCGGGTCTGCACCTGCATGTCCTTGAACGCCTGGGCGTTCATGTAGCTGCTGTGCGCGTCCAGACCGGTCAGCATCCCGTTGATCGCGTTCTCGATCAGTTCCTTGTCGTTGACAGGTTCCACGTAGTCGGCGCGCACGCGCTCGATCACATCGCCCAGCAAAGCCAAGAGCCGGTACATATCCGGCTTGGCGGCGTCCTCGGCGAGGGCGGAATGGATGCCGACACGCAGCCCGAACTGGCGTTCCAGCATACCCGAGACAGGGATTGCGGCCAGGCCGGTCACGAAAGCGGCGCCGATCAGCAAACCCGTTCTGAACAGACCGGTCCGCCGGCTGGGTGGGCGAAACTCCATGCGACTCACTTTCCTCTTACGGCAATCCAAATAATCGCGGCACGATAAGCGCCACTTTGAGCATGCTGGCTACCGTGCGCTTCGCCACAGCGGTCTTCAAGCGGCTCATCTCGACGAGCAAAACGGCTGTCTTGCGGAGACTAACACTATTTGGGGGTATCAGACCAGCATTCCAGTCAGGACGGCATTAAAGTGAAGCAACGTACCCGCCAATCACTGATCCGGGATGAACGGCTCAGCCGTGAGATTTGAGCCATGGCGTGGGGTCCACCGGCTGCCCGCTCTGGCGCAACTCCACGTACAGACCCGGCCGGCTGGCGGAAGACTGGGCGTCGGCTTTCGGGTCCCAACTCGGCATCACGCCGACCGGCTCGCCAGCCTGCACCGATTGCCCGACCTGGGCGTCCAGCCGTTCCATGCCCGCCAGCACAGCGTGATAACCGCCACCGCAATCGACGATCAGCAACAATCCGAAGCTGCGAAATGGCGCTCCGAAAACGACACGCCCGCTGCATGGCGAGATCACCCTGGCCGATGGCGGGTTCTTGAAGGTGATCCCGGTTGCTGGCCCGGCATCGGTGCGGTCGCCCCAACGGCGGCTGATCCGTCCCGCCACGGGGATCAGCAACTGGCCGCTGGGCCGGGCGGACGCAGCGATCGTGCCGCTGCCGCTAGGCCGGGCCAACGCCGCCTGCCGCCGCCGCGCAGCCTGTGCTGTTTCCGTCTGCTTGGCCCGCTCGGCGGCAGCGGCCTCTTCCCGAGCCCTGGCTACCGCGGCCTGTCGCTCGGTCTCGATCGCCGTGATGACGGCGCGCAGGCCCTCAGCGCGGGCAGCCAGTTCCGCTGCACGCCGCGCGGCGGCGTCCGCCTCGTTCATGGCTTCCCGCCGGCCGGAAGCAGCGGCGGCGATCTGCCGGTCTAGCTCCTCCGCCTGGGCGGCCTGGGCGGCCTGGGCCGCGTTCAGGATCGGGGTCTGCTGCTCGATCGCCTTGCGGTTGCTGTCCAGCGCGGCCAGTTCCTGCCGCAAGCCCTTGGCATCCGCTTCGAGCTTGCTGGCCAGCCCACGCAGTACGAGCACGCCGGTCAGCGCGGTGTCCGGATCGGTCGGCGCCGCCAGCAATGTCTCGGCGGGATAGAGCTGCAATCGTTCGATCAGTGGCAGCAAGGGCGCCATGTCCGCTGCGCGGGCGGCCAGGCGCGCCTCGATGTCACGTCGCCGGTTCTGCAGGTCGTCCATTTGCTGCGCTGCGTCCGCCGTCGCGGTCTCGACCTGGCGCAGCTTGGCGGCCGCGGCCACGCGTTGCGCCGCCAGCCTTCGCTCCTCCGCAGCCGCCGCGTTCGCCCGTGCCGCGGCCTGCTTCTGCGCGGCCAATTCGGCGGCCTTCGCCCGCTCCGTCTCGTGCATCTGCTGCCGCGTGCCCGTCGCGTCTTGACCCCAGGCCGGCGCTGCCAGCGCGAGCAGCAGGGCAAGGAAGATTGGGGCTTTGCCCCAAACCCCAGGGGGGCTCTGCCCCTCCACCCCGCAAGGGAACGCGTTCCCTTGACCCTTTTTAGTTTGGTTTATTGGGAAGTGGGCATGCCGTTGCCTATCAACGGCCACGTCGGTTGAGCCCCCTTCCCAATAAACCAGTCCAAGGGGTGAAGGGGACAAGTCCCCTTCCGGGTGCAGGGCGGAGCCCCCCTGGGGTTTGGGGCGGAGCCCCAATCTTGCCTACTCCGCAGCGCGCGCGGCGGCGGAACGGCTCAGCAGGATACCGGTCATCTCCGCGGGCTGGGACAGGCCCATCAGGTGCAGCAGTGTTGGCGCGATGTCGCACAGGCTGCCGTCCTGCAGTGTTCGGGCATCGCCGCCCATCAGGAACACCGGCACAGGATTGGTGGTGTGGGAGGTATGGGGTCCGCCGGTGACCGGATCGCGCATCATCTCGCAATTGCCATGATCCGCGGTCACCAGCAGCGCCCCGCCCTGGGCCGACACCGCATCGGCGATGCGGCCGAGGCAGGCGTCGATCGTTTCCACCGCGCGGATCGCCGCCGGCAGGCTGCCGGTGTGGCCGACCATGTCCGGGTTGGCGAAATTCAGGATTATCATGTCGAATTTCTTCGAGTTGATCTGCTCCACCGCCTTGTCGGTCAGTTCCGCCGCCGACATTTCCGGTTGCAGGTCATAGGTCGCGACCTTGGGTGAGGGCACCATGATCCGTTCCTCGCCGGGGTTCGGCGTTTCCTCGCCGCCGTTGAAGAAGTAGGTCACGTGCGGGTATTTCTCGGTCTCCGCCATGCGCAGCTGGGTCCGCCCGGCCGCCGCGACTTCCTGGCCCAACAGATGGGTCATGGCCTGCGGCGCAAACAGCGTGGTCATGAGCGGCGCGAGCGCGTCGCTGTAATGGGTCATGCCCACAACGGCGCTGAATTGGATGCGCCGATCCAGGGCGAAGCCGTCGAAGCTGGGATCGACCATCGGTGCCAGGATTTCCCGCACCCGGTCGGCACGGAAGTTGAAGCACAGCAGCGCGTCGCCGTCCTTCATGCCGGCATAGTCGCCGACGGCGGCGGGAATGATGAATTCATCGGTGATCTTCTCGCCATAGGCGTGATCGACAACCGAGGCGGCGTCGGCGAAGCGCGGGCCTTTGCCTTCCGCCATCGCCAGATAGGCCTTTTGCACCCGGTCCCAGCGCTTGTCGCGGTCCATGGCGTAGTAGCGGCCATCGACGGTGGCGATCTTCACCGCTTCGGGCAGGGCGGCCGACAGGCGGCGCAGATCCTCACCGGCCGATTGCGGCGGGGTGTCGCGGCCATCGGTGAACGCATGGATCACGGCCTTCACACCCGCCTTGTCCAGGATATGGGCCAGCGCGGCAGCTTGATCCTGATGCGAGTGCACGCCGCCGGGCGAGATCAGGCCGAACAGATGGCAGGTTCCGCCGGTGGCCTTCACCCGGGTGATCAGATCCGCCAGCACGGGGTTCTTCGCCAGGCTGCCGTCCTCGATCGCCAGGCCAATCCGCGGCAGGTCCTGCATCACCACGCGCCCGGCGCCGATGTTCAGATGGCCCACCTCGGAATTGCCCATCTGTCCATCCGGCAGGCCGACATCCAGCCCGGAGGTGCGCAGCAGGGCATGCGGGCAGGACGCCCAGAGCCGGTCGAAATTCGGGGTCTTCGCCAGCCGGACGGCGTTGTCCGCCGGGTCTTCGCGCCAGCCCCAGCCGTCCAGGATCGCCAGCATGACGGGACGAATTTTTTGAGGGTCGGCCATGATCCTGCTCCTGAACGTTCCCGCGGGTCGTGGGGGGTTCTCTAACGAAGGCTCTTCGGTGGAACAAGAGTTAGGGCCGGCCCGCCCGATGTTTCAGGGGCGTCCCGCAGGTGATTTTCAGGGGCGTGCCGCCCGGTGATTTTCAGGGGCGTCCCGCCCGGTGATAAGGATGCCCGGACAGAATTGCGCTGGCGCGAAACAGTTGCTCGGCCAGCAGCACGCGTACCAGCATGTGCGGCCAGGTCAGCTTGCCGAGCGAGAGCACCGCGTCGGCCCGCGAGATGACGGTGCCGTCCAGCCCCTCCGCTCCACCGATGAGAAAACACACCTCGCGTGAAGATCCCAGCCAGCGCTCCAACTGCTTGGCGAGCCCCTCGCTGTCCGGCGCCGTTCCGCCCAGGTCCAGCGCCACCGCGAAGGCGGCAGGCGGCAAGGCGGCCAGGATCGCCGCCGCTTCCCGCCGCTTGGCCTCGGCAGGGGCGCCCGGAGACTCCGCGATCTCCATGACCGTCATTTTCGGCCGCAGCCGGGCGTTGTAGCGCGCGAACAGCTCTGCCTCCGGCCCGTCGCGCAGCTTGCCGACGGCGATCAGGCGCATCGCGGTGCGGTCCGACGCCAATTCAGTGTCCGGATTGACGGGTCCAGCCGGGGGTCGGCATCGTCTGTGCCAAGCGCAAGAGCGCGGTCATCCGTAAGGAAGGGAAAATTCATGATTGACTTCTATGCCATGGGCAGTCCGAACGTCGTCAAAATCTACATCGCGCTCGAAGAACTCGGCCTTCCCTACAAAGTCCACCCGGTTGATGTTTTCGCCAACCAGCAATTCAGCGCTGAGTTCCTGAAGC
>CAINEA010000696.1 GCA_903847525.1 uncultured Acetobacteraceae bacterium
ATCGGCCGGTCCGGCTCGTTGATCGCATCGACATGCCGGTCGAACCAGTCGTTCACCGCCTGGCTCGTGCCGCAGACCAATGGGCCGCACAGCACCACGCCGGTGGCAAACAGCAGCCAATGATCCACGATGGCGACCCCGGAGGAAACCACCCCGCAACCGAATGCCCACATAGGCGCGAACCAGGTGATCGGCTTGAGCAGTTCCAGCGCCGCAGGCAGCTTCTTCCGTCGCGGCACCCCCACCGGCAGGATCGGCTGAATGGCGTCCGTCGCTTCCGTCATGCGTTCGGACCCTCCGCGGCCAGGTCACCCAGCCCATAGCGGCGAAGCTTCACGTACAGGCTCTGCCGGCTCAGTCCCAGCATCTCGGCAGCGGAAGCACGGTTGTCGTCGGTCAGTTCCAATGCGGTCTCGATGCACAGGCGTTCGATGACATCGGTTGCCTCGCGCACCAGATCCTTCAGCGCCACGCGTCCGATCAACTCGGTCAGTTGTTCCACCGATCGGGGCAGGACGCGTTCGGCCTTTGGTTCCACCGACAGGCGCGGCCCGACATTGCGGATCGCAAAACCGAAGCAGGGCTCGCCGCCGTTCATCACCGATACCGCGGAGATCTCGATATCGGCGGGGGTATTGTAGTCGCCACGCAAAATTGTCGCGAACAGCCTCACCGAGCCGCGCTGGCGCAAATTGGCCATCAGCACGTCCAGATCCACACCGGGCCGACCTACCCATCGGTCGAGCAATTCGCCCTGGACCTGCTGCTCGCTGGTCATTTGGATCATGTCGAGAAAGGCGGCATTGGCGGTGATGACGCGTCCGTCCATCCCGCTGACGACAAACCCATCCGGTGCGTTCTCCACCAGTTTCAGCAGCTTCGTCTTCAGTTTGGGGAACGCGGCCATTGTGGCATCGGCGGATTGCATCAGAATTCGAATGAGGAAGAACAGTTCCTGATCCTCGCGAAACAGCGACGCCGTCACCCGGACGTCGCGATCCCCGTCGGCAAGGCGGGCACGCACGTCGTCGGGGCGGCCGGTCGCGCGGACCATGGCCAGCAAGGATTGAACCGCGGCGACGCTTTCGGGAGCGAAAATGCCGAATAGCGCCGGCTCGCGCCCGTCTGGCTTCTTCTGTCCCAACAATCCCTGCGCCGCCGGATTCGCCTCGGCGACCTTGCCTATATCCGCGTCGAGGATGAAGACGGCGTCGGCCGATGTCTGAAACAAGAGCCGGTAACGGGTCTCGATCGTGCGTATCCGGGCATAGTCGCGTTCCATCGATTGCTGGGCATCCACCAGGCGCTGCTGCAAACGGGAAATGTCGCGAAGATCGCGGCCGAAAGCGACCACCCGGCCCTTGTCCCCAACAGGAACCGCGGAATACAGGATCGGTATGTCGTCGCCGGCAGGCACGGGATGATTGATATGCCGCAACCGCGGCTCGGCTTGCGACGATGCCTCGCGTAGCAGAGCCTCGACCTTGGGCCGGCTTTCAACCGTGACGATGTCGGCCCATTTTTCCCCGGACCACGTCTCCGCGCCTCTCAGTTCAGTGGCCAAGCCCTCGCTGTTGAATGCAACGTCGCGCACAATGCCATCGGCGTCGATGATCAGGGCGACATCGCCGGCGGCGGCGATCAGGCTGGCGGCGGCCTGCGCGTCGAGATTGCCAATCGATGTTGTCGGGGCTCTGAACGCCTTCACCTGTGACCAGATCCTCCAATCGGTAATGCCTCTCACCCGCACCTCGCCCTGTCGATCTATCGGTTAACGCGGGGCTGTCAGCTCCGTTCCGTCTGCAGATTGAGCAGACCCTGTGCCTTGTGAACCGCCTCGCGGCCGTCCGCGGCCGTGGTGTCCGCGCCGACCAGCGCCACCAAGGAGGGGTTCTCCAAAAATATCGGCCCACCGACCATGATTCCAATCGCGGGATTGCGCGATGTCCGGCGAACCTTGCGAATCAGGGTTGCCAGCCGATCGAGCGTATTGTTGGAGCCGACGGAAAAGCCGACCATGGCGAACGCAACGCTACGGACCATTTCCACCGGATCCTGACGGCCGGATTGCGGCCCTCCCCACACATCCCAGCCGGCCCGTCGGAAGAATTCGGCCACCATTACCAGCCCGAAGGTGTGCTGTTCCCCGGGCCCCGGAACCAAAAGGGCCCGGCAACCCAGTTCCCTGCGAGCCATCTCGTTTTGGAAGGCCGGGCTGAGCCGGCGCAACACCTGTTGCAGGCGCATGAGACCGATCGTGACCTGCGTGAAGTCGCAAAGGTCTTGGTCCCATAGCGTGCCCAAATGCCGCGCCGCGGGAGCCAACACATCCAGGTAAAGGGTCTCGGGGCTCAGGGCCTGTGCTTGCAGCGACTCGACAAAGCGAAACCTGTTTACGCACTTTTCTCAGCCAGTTTTCTTGACTGATCGTTGTCCCGCTCAAACATAAATATCGGCCAGCTTGAGCAACCGGTATGGCATGGGCGTGGTGCGGACGCCTGC
>CAINEA010000697.1 GCA_903847525.1 uncultured Acetobacteraceae bacterium
GCAGGCGTCCGCACCACGCCCATGCCATACCGGTTGCTCAAGCTGGCCGATATTTATGTTTGAGCGGGACAACGATCAGTCAAGAAAACTGGCTGAGAAAAGTGCGTAAACAGGTACTGTTTTGCTCTGCCTCGAACAGACCTGGATGCCAACCATGAGCACAATCGAATTGATCGACCCCGAATTGCGCGACGCGCTCGTGATGTGGCCACAGGCGCCGCTGACCGCCGAAACGCTGGCGCGGCGCCGCGCCGATGGGATCGAGGCGCTGCGCTCCATTCCGAAACCGGGCCTACCAGATATCGAGGCCGGAGAGATCCATGTCGAGAGTGCGTTCGGCGCGAAGCCGATCCGGGTTCTGACCTATCGCCCGGTCAGGTCCGACGGCCCATTGCCGGTCATCGTTCACATTCACGGCGGTGGCTTCGTGATGGGCACGCCGGAAATGAAGGATGTGGAGAACAGGATCTTCGCGTCAGAGCTGAAATGCGCGATCTATTCCGTGGATTATCGACTCGCGCCGGAAGCGCCGCACCCGGCGCCATTGGAAGACATCCACTCGGTGTTCATCTGGCTGCACGCGAATGCCGAGCGGCTTGGGCTCGATCCCGCCCGCATCGGCATCAAGGGCGAAAGCGGCGGCGGCGGTTTCGCGGCGGGCGCGGCACTTTATGCCCGCGACCATCTGGGCCCGAAATTCGCCTTCCAGCATCTGATCTATCCGATGATCGACGACCGCACGGCGGCGCGCCAGGACCTGCATCCCTACGTCGGCGAATTCGTCTGGACGCGCGAGGACAACTATTACGGTTGGCGTTCGCTGCTTGGTGAGGAGCCGGGTTCGGCCGGTGTTTCGCCTTATGCGGCCGCCGCGCGCGCGGCGGATGTGTCGGGTTTGCCCCCGACCTACATTTCTGTTGGCGGTCTCGATCTATTTCTCGAAGAAAACCTGGCGTACGCTGATCGGTTAAGCCGTGCCGGCGTGCCGGTCGAGCTTCACCTTTATCCGAGGGCGTTTCATGGCTTCTATCGTGCGGAGAATGCCCGCGTGACGAAGCAGGCTGAGCACGACACGCGCGAGGCACTGCGACGCTTCCTGCACGGTTAGGCGACGCGCGACAATAACCGCTCCGTTTGGCGCACCGCCGCCACACCCCGTCATGGTCCGCGACGGCGAGAGCCGGTGTCTCCGACAGGCGACTCGGTTATTGTTGTGCGTTGCCTGAGGCTCTTCCGTTCTCGGCAAACACGTCGCCGAGAACGGGGTCGTGGGATCCTGTCAGACCGTTTTGTAGACGTCGCGCCAACGTCTGATGGCTTCGATGTGGCCGTCCACCGTGGTGAGGTTGGCACCCATCGTCACGACGGATATGTGGCTTCCCCCGGCTTCGCGCCACGCCGCGATGTCGCCAGGCCATTGGTTGTCCCCGCGGCTGTATTGCTGGATGGCCTCGAAGCCGAATGCATCGACGTTTCTTCCAAGCTCGCGCAGCCTGGCCGTGATCTTTGCCTTGATCTGGACCGCTTCGGTCTGAGTCCGGCCCGCGAACATGAAGCCGTCCCCAATCCTGGCGGCACGGTCGTACGCGGCCTCGCTGAACCCACCCAGCCAGATCGGGATGCTCCGTTTCGGGCGCGGCGCTATCCCTGCCCGGTCGATCCGGTGATCCGAGTCCTCATGGTCGACCACGGGCTGTTCCCATAGCTTGCGGATCAGGGAGATCTGCTGCTCCTGGCGCTTGCCGCGGCGGCGGAAATGCCCAGACATTTCGAGGCCGTCGTATTCCACCCAATTCCAGCCGACCCCGACGCCCAGGCGAAGCCGGCCGTCTGAGAACAGGTCAACATCGGCGGCCTGTTTGGCGAACAGGACGGTCTGCCGCTGTGGCAGGATGATCACGCCCGTTGCCAGCTCAATCGTCTTTGTGATACCGGCGAGGTAAGCGTAGGTGACCAGCGGCTCGTGAAACGGGTCGGTTTCCTTATAGGGACCGGTCAATTTGGGTTCTCGCCCGGCGTGCACGGCGCCGAGGACATGATCGTAGATCACAAGATGGTCGTAACCCAGGTCTTCCGCTGCCTGGGCAAACGCCTTAACCGCGCCTGTATCGCCGCCGAGTTCGATCTGCGGATAAACCACACCAGCTTTCATAGTCCACTTCCCCTTTTACGATTTATGGTCTCGCGCGGAATACAGTCCATCCGCACCGGGCCGGACGCGGATGTCCGAACACCGGCATATGGCTTTGGCCGCAATCTTCTGTCGCTGCCGCCACCCGCCTAATCCAGCGCAAGCTGGCGGTAATCCGCGGCCGCGACCGCGTCACAATGCTCTCGATAAGCGGGATGACCACCGCTGTATCGCATGATCCGGGGGACTTGCTTGCCTTCGACATTTCGGTTCACGCCCGTCATCCACGACCCAACCTCGTTCATCAGGTGTCCCTGGCCCAGAGCGTGGACATAATCGGTCCATTCGCCGACACCCGCTGCAGTGGCTTCGACGCGCGTCAGGGCGTGCTCCATCGCGTGGCGGATGACGTCGGTCACCCAATCGACGCTGTATTCCGCGGTGCGCGTGTAGTTGCCGAGCCCGGCATGCGGCCCCATCGTCATCAGTAGGTTCGGGAAGTTCTCGACGAAGACGCCGAGATAGGTCTGGGGCCCGTTCGCCCAAACATCCTTCAGGCGCACGCCGCCATTACCCCGGATATCGATCCGGTCGAAGGCGCCAGAAATGGCGTCGAACCCGGTCGCGTAGATGATGATGTCGAACGCGTACTCCCGCGCACTGGTCTGAATGCCGCCACGCGTCGCGCATTCGATCGGCGTCTCGCTGACATCGACCAACTCGACGTTAGGTTGGTTGAAGACCTCGTAGTAACCGGTTTCCAGCGGCACCCGGCGAGTGCCAAAACCATGATTTTTTGGGATTAATTTTTCCGCGACAACCGGATCATGCACCCGCTGGCGAATCTTGTTCGCGATGAATTCGCTGGCAAGGGCGTTGGCGGCGCGATCGGTCAACATGTCGCTGAAATTGCCCTGCCAGATGCCAAAACCCGGCGAGGCATAGAGCTTTTCCCAGAATTCGATGCGTTCCTCGGGGGTCGCGTCCATGGTTGTGCGCGGGTCGGTGGAATGGATGTAGCAGCCGGGCGTCTGGCGGCAGAGCGCCAGGATGTCCGGATAGCGGGTGCGAATGTCGCCCATCTCGTCTTTGGAAATCTTGCCGTTGTTCAACGGCGCGCACCAGTTCGGGGTGCGTTGGAAGACAGTTAGGTGACCGACGGATTTGGCGATTTCCTGGATCGTCTGCACCGCGGTCGCACCTGTGCCGATGATACCGACCCGCTTGCCCGTGAAATCGACGCCTTCTTTTGGCCAATCGTGGGTGTGGCAGGATTGGCCTTCGAATGCGGCGACCCCGGGAATGTTCGGCATGGTCGGCGCCGATAGGATACCGATCGCGGTGATTAGAAACCGTGCCGTGACGCGGCTGCCATCGCCCAGGACAATGTCCCAGCTCCGCGTGTCCTCACGATAGTGAGCCGCAGAGACGCGTGTGTTGAACTGGATGTCGCGGCGCAGGTCGAACTTATCGGCGACATGGTTGAGATACCGCTCGGTCTCCGGTTGGGGGGCGAAATGTTCGCTCCAGTCCCATTCCTCGAGCAACTCTTTCGAGAACGAATAGCCATAGGTCCAGCTTTCGGAATCGAAGCGGGCGCCGGGATAACGGTTCCAGTACCAGGTGCCGCCGACGCCGCTGGCGGCCTCGAAGGTTCGCACCCTTAGGCCAAGCTCGCGAAGCCGATAGAGTTGATAAAGTCCCGTGACGCCCGCACCGATCACGACGGCGTCGAAATCCAAAAGCTCGGAAATCTTGGCATTCCCGGTCGCCGCCTCTGAGATATTCATCTCCGTTCTCCCACACTGATCCGCCCTTGCTAGGCGATCCAACCAACATGTTAGTTCAGGGTTGGGCCTGGCACCAGCGAGAGCCTGGCAAGCGGGGCTGGTCCCAAGGTGGATCGTCGAGGGAGGTGGATCAAATTGCACCTGTTTCGTGGAGCGGCGCTCGGGGTCGGCGAGATCGGCCTTTTGCTCGGCGACGAAGTCGTAAAATTCGGCGACGTCGGCCTCAGCGCCCTGAGGATGCGGACTGAAGAGAGGTAGCAACTGTTCCATGAGCGCCAGCCATGCCACCTGCTCCCACACCGCGTCGCCGGCAAGCACATGGTCCCGGAGCAATCGACGTACAGCGCGCGGCAACGCAAGGTCGCGCTGCGACAGAGTCGCCCATACATTGTGCGCGGTAATCGGACGATCATTCATCGCTTTCCAGCCATGGGCGCGCGCCAGCCCGGAAACCCCGACGGCGAGCATCTCGCCGACCTCTGCGGGAGGTCGCGCCGCGGCGTGGTGTACAGCAGCCTTCTGAAGCTGCCGGCAAAGGAGGTTGGCCTTCGATCGAGACCCGCCCTCGCTGCGATATGCGGGGTGATAGTCGACAAGACTCCTCGGCAGCCACGCCCCTTTCTTGCCCGGCAGATTGTGACGTGACGCGACCGCCCAGACGTCACGCGTGCTGCATTCGCCGCCCCACAGCGCGCGCGCCTCTTCGGCGAAGGCTCCGAGAACCCCACCGATCGTAGCTTCATCGAACAGGATCATTACGCGCGACGCCGGCCGTGCGCCAAGGCCCACAATGGTCTGAGCCTGACGTGCGGTCAGCCGGCTTGCAAAACCTGCAATCTCCACGCCGAACCTGCGGCTCGTATCGAGAGGGATGCAACCGGGCCCCGGCGTCCAATAAGGGGCCGCGCAGGAATAAGCGATTCGGGTTGGATTTTTCTCGGGTAGAGGATTCCGGC
>CAINEA010000698.1 GCA_903847525.1 uncultured Acetobacteraceae bacterium
CACAGCGTCTTACCGGGATGGCCTGGCTGGCCGCCGGACTTCTTGCCGGACTTCTCTCACTCCACCGTCATCCCCGTCGCCACCCTCGCTTTCAGCCTCGATTCGGCGTTGAGCCGGTGATCACGTTTTGATGAGTAGCCGCTCCAGAGAGTGTGAACAAGCAGGAGACCGGGCTCTCGGCCGCCCAGGGATGGGTGTCGCAGGTTGAATCGCCTCGACAGTCCAAAATCGGTCAGCGAGAAACGAAAGACGGAGGGGGCCGCCGGCGCCGGGGCGGTTTTGGGAACCGGACGACTATGTAAGCGCCATGAGCGGCCACATCGCAGGCCGTTACCAGATTGGACGGATCAGCGGGACCGTCCAGAGTTCGGGGGGATACCGCCGCTTCCCCAACGAGGAGCGTGCCTCTCAGCCCGGATGAGGGTGACGCTTCACCGCGAAACCCATGCTTAACCAACGACAGCCGCGGGCCCGCTACGTTGCCTGTCATATTAATGCCGTGTCTATGCCCCCAAACTCCGTACCGTCCAACATGAGGCAGCTCCGGGCCCGGGCCGATCGACTGACAGCATCCCCGCGGTCACTCGGGTTCGCCCAACTGTTTGAGGTCGTCGAGAAGTCGCGTGCCCGCGTCCAGGGCCGCCGCGGCCGCGTCTGCCGAAACATCGACCCCATGCGTGGCCGCGTTCAGAACGCGAAGCGTCTCGCCGAACGCGGCCGCGCTTTGCGGCAAGCCGCGGACCTGCGCCAAGCGCTCGAGCATGAACCTGATTGCGGGTGGGCCGTCGGGAACATTTTGTTGTTGTGTCAGCTGCCGCAGCATGCGCTCGATGTCGATCCGCAGCTTGACCAACGCCATGAGCGGGTACTCACGGGCCAGGTCGGCCTGGGTCGGCAAGTCGGCCTCGAACTGCTTAGGCAGTTGCGGCGAGACGCGATAGGCCGCGACACCCAGGGGCTTGGAGCTGTCCCGGAGCGCATATTCAACGATGACTTCGTTCCGACCTTTGCACAGGATCAGCCCGATCGTCGGGGCGTCGGCCGGATGACGCAGCAAGTCGTCGACGGCCGACAGGTAGAAGTTCATCTTGCCGGCGTACTCGGGCCTGAAGTCGTCGACCTTGAGGTCGATGACGACGAAGCAGCGTAGGCGCAGGTGGTAGAAGAGCAGGTCCAAGTAGAAATCCTGGTCGCCGATCTCGAGGTGATACTGGCTGCCGACAAAGGCGAAACCCTTGCCGAGTTCGAGGAGGAGTTCGCGCAGGTTATCGAGCAGGCCCCGCTCGAGCTCCCGCTCCGAGATGTCCGCCGCGGCCGCCAGAAACTCGAAATCGTACGGGTCCTTCAGCAGCTCACGTGCAAGGTCCGATTGCGGGCTCGGCAGGGTTTGGGCAAAGTTGGTCGGCGCCTTGCCGGCACGGTCGAGCAGCCGGCCCTCGATCTGGTGTGCCAGGACCGCCCGGCTCCAGCCGTGTTCGATCGCCTGGTGAGCGTACCAGCTCCGCTCGTCCGAGGACTTGAGGGCCTCGAGCAGGCGGATGTTATGACCCCAGGGCAGTTGTGCAACAAGCTGTTGCACGATTGCCGGGTCCGGCCAGGCCTCGGCGAAGGTCCGCATATATTTCAGGTTGCGCGGCGAGAGGCCGGTCATCTCGGGAAAATCCCGCCGCAGGTCGCGGGCCAGGCGGTCGATGACAGCCGTTCCCCAACCCTCCGCGGACTGCCGGAGCAAAATGTCGCGGCCGATCTCCCAATACAGCAGGATGAGTTCCCGGTTGACGCTGACCGCGGCGCGCAGGCGCGCGTCGCGGATCCGCGCTTTCAGCGTCGCCAGCAAGTCGGGATAGGTTTGCGGTGTCGATAGGGACTCGGTCATGGGCTGAAACTAGCAGTCCGGTGCCGTTTCGGCACGGTTGAGCGAGGAATTGCCGGCGGCACTGTGCGTACCATCCACGATGGACCGCAGGGCGCATCGGGAGGTGCGGACGACGGCGTCGAGATGGGCCATGGCCTCTTCGAGCGCCGTATAATCGAAGGCCCGGCGCTCGATCGGGGTCAGCGGCGGCAGTGGCGGCGGCGGCTCGTCCGACACATCCTCGTCGATCTCGAGGCGCGGCCGGCCGCGGCCGCGGTTTTGGTCGGGACGGTAGGGCGGGCGCACAGCGTCACGCAGCGGAGCTACGCCCTGCAGCGCGAACAGCCGCCGTTTCGCACGATGCGCGACCTCGATTGCGATCTCGGCCTTCACCAGTTGTTTCCTGGGCGCGATCCCGTGCATCCGATCCATCCGGTCGTGCTGCATGCCGCTTGCCGTTCGGCATGTGCGGCCTCAGGAATTGGCAAGCGGGTCACGGTCCACACGCTGCGCCACAGCTTTGCGACCCACCTGCTCGAGGGCGGTACCGACATCCGCATCATCCAGGCCCTGCTTGGCCATCGCAACGTGAACACCACAGCGCGCTACGCCCAGGTCGCCACCAGCACGATCCGCGGCACGCCAAGCCCGCTCGACCGCTTGCGGCTGGAGGTGACGCCACCCGCCTGAGCGGCGGCGATGCGCCCGACGCTGGAGGTGGCGGATATCTTCCGCCGCCACGGCGATGCGTTCCGTCGTGCCCACGCTTCGCATCTCGGCCGCGTCGAGCGCCGCGTCATGGCAGCGATCGAGGCCTGCCGGACGGACGCGCTCGGCGGCCACACCGAACAATGCGGCGATTGCGGACTGGTCCACGCTAACAAGCAAGGCGTCCGCCCGTGGCTGAAACCATGGAACGCCGACCATGCCGCCGGCAGGATCACCCGCGCGTTGCGGCATAACGGCATTCCCTACAAGGGGATCAACGTCGTGATGCTGTGGTCGGCATCCGTGGCCAAAGGTTACGCCTGCCCGTTGTGGTTGACCTTCAAGCAGGCGATCGAATTGGGCGGCCATGTGAAGAAAGGCGAGACCGGCGAACTGGTCGTCTATGCCGATAGGATCACCCACACCGAAACCGACGCCAAGGGTGCCGAGGTCGAAAAAGCGATCCCGTTCCTGAAGGGCTACACCGTGTTCAACGCCGAGCAGTGCGAAGGCCTGCCGGCGCATTACACCGCCAAGGCCGAGCCCCCTGCCCTCACCCCGTTGCAACGCATCGACGCGGCCGACCGGTTCTTTGCTGCGACCGGTGCCGACATCCGCCACGGCGGAACGCGCGCCTATTACTGTCCGAAGGTCCGGATTACGTGCAGATGCCGCCCTTCGAAACGTTCAGGGATGCCGAGAGCTACGCCGCCACGCTGGCGCATGAATGCGTGCATAATGCCGCGTCCCGGATTAGGGGATCCTTTGCCCTGTCATCGACCGGCCAATGTATCGGATGATTTTTCGTAACTGCCCAGGTAGTCGATCGCTGATCGACGGTTGACACGCGAGTTGCGGCCTGAGTCAAGCTTCCCATGTCGTTGCCGCCGGCCGATTCCCAATCTGGTTCCGATGCGGGCGCGCCGTGCGGCGAAGCCGCGACGCCTCGGGAAATCATCGACGCATTGCTGGCACAAAACGCCG
>CAINEA010000699.1 GCA_903847525.1 uncultured Acetobacteraceae bacterium
GGACATCGGATGACCCCGACAGGCGGCAATTCAGGACCGGATCTCGAGGCCCTGTTGCGCCGCCTGCAATCGCGCCGCGTCACCGCGCGCGCGGTCCTGTTATTCGAACAGCTTTGGCCGGCGCTGTGGCCGCCGCTCGGCGTGGCCGGGGCTTTCGTCTGCATGGCGCTGCTGGACCTGCCGGCGAGGCTGCCTCCCTGGCTGCATCTGGCGCTGCTCGCTGGGTTCGGCTTGGGTGTCCTGGTCCTGCTGGTCCGGGCCGCGCGATCCATCTTGCTGCCCGACAATGCGGCGGCCGATCGCCGGCTGGAACGGGCATCCGGCCTGTCCCACCGTCCGCTGACCGCCCTGTCAGACCGCCCGGCAATTGACGACCCGATCGCGGCGGCTCTCTGGCAGACACATTTGCTGCGGGCGGGGCAGCAGGTGCGGCAATTGCGCACCGGACTGCCACGGCCGGGCCTTGCAGCCATCGACCGGCGCGCGCTGCGGGTTGGACTCGGTGTCGCACTGTTCGCGTGCATCTCTGTTGCCGGATTGGATGCGCCTTTGCTGCTGGCCCAGGCGCTGACACCCTCCTGGCCGCGGCAGGTCGGGGCGCCGGGGATGGAAATCCAGGCATGGATTACACCACCCGCCTATACACGCCTGCCGCCGGTGTTCCTGAAGCCGGAAATGGCCAACCTATCCGCTCCCGCCGGCGCGCGGCTCACGGTCAATGTATCCGGCGGCGATGCGGTGGAGACAGCAGTTCCAAGCCTGGTGCTCGGTGCGTCGGAAACACCGCTCCAGCCGCTGGATAAATCGAGTTTTCAGGGCGAACGTGAGTTGCAATCCGGCGGGCGGCTGACCATCCGTCGCGGCGGGCGGGAACTAGCCGCCTGGAATCTGACGGTGATCGCCGATCGCCCGCCCAGCGTTGCCTGGGCCGACCGCCCTGTCCCCTCCTCCGTGGGCCAGTCTGGCCGCGGCCCGCAACTGCGCCTGCCCTGGCGGGTCGAGGATGATTACGGGGTGGTTTCGCTGCAGGCCGTGCTGGTGCCGAACGAGCCGGTAGAACCGCCACCACCGCCACTTGAGCTGACCTTGCCGCTGCCCGCGGACAGTCCGGCCAAGGCACAGGGGGTGTCGGTGCAGGACCTGTCCGCCCATCCCTGGGCAGGGCTGACCGTGCGCGGCCGGCTGATCGGTCGCGATGCCCTGGGACAGTCCGGTGAGAGCGCGGAGATCAGCTTCACCCTACCGGAGCGGACATTCCAAAACCCGGTAGCCCGCATGCTGATCGAACTGCGGCGGGGTTTGACCCTGCATCCGATGGAACGGGACCAGGTCTTGGCGGTGCTGGATGAAATGCTGCTGCAACCCAGGGCATTCGAGGGCGATCTTGGCGCGTTCCTGAACCTTGCCGGCATCTACTATGTCCTGGCGCGTGACCATGAAACCGGCGCCGTGCCGGCAGCCCAGCAACGCATGTGGGAACTGGCGGTTCAGTTGGAGGACGGGCAGGTCGACCGCACCGCCCGCGCCCTGGAAAATGCTCGCCAGGCCGTGCGCGACGCGTTGGAACGCGCGACCCAGCAGCCGAACCCGGCCAATCTCGCGGACCTGGACCGCAAGCTGCGGGATCTCGAACAAGCCATCCGCGACCGCCTGCAGGCGATGCTGGAACAGGCAAGGCGCGACGGCACAGTGGAACAGATCGACCCGCAGGCCATGCAGATGGACGCCCGGGATCTGGACCGGCTTGCCGAAGCTGCGCGCGACGCCGCCAAGGACGGGCGGATGAAGGACGCCGAGCAACGCCTGGCGGAACTGGAGGAGATGCTCGACCAGATCAAGAACGGCCAATCCGCCAATGCCCAGGCGGCGCAGAAATCGGCTCAGCAACGGGCCGAAAAGCGTCAGCGGGGTGAGAAGCAGGTCGGGGCGTTGCAGGACATGATCGCGCGCCAGGGCGGCTTGCTGGACCGCGCGCAAGGCAGGACACAGAACAAGGCCCCCGACAAAGCTTTCGACAATACCCCCGGTAAAACCCCGGAAAAGGCGCTGGACAGGAGCCCTGAACGGAAAGCCGACCAGCGCGTGCAGCAGGCCTTGCGCCGGGCGCTCGGAGAACTGATGCAGCAATTCGGCGATCTGACCGGGGACGTGCCGCCAAGCCTGTCGGAGGCCGATACCGCGATGCGTGAGGCCGGACAGTCGTTGGGCGAGGGCGCCGATCCTGCAGCTGCCGCCGCGGAACAGCGGGCGATCGAGGCGCTGCAAAAGGGCGGACGGGAAATGGGCCAGACCATGGCCAAGAAATTCGGGCCGGGCCAGGTCGGCATCGGAGAGGGGCCCGGCGACGGCGATGACCCGAACGGCGACCAGATGGGCAACAGCCCCGGCAGCCGGGATCGTGGCAATCCA
>CAINEA010000700.1 GCA_903847525.1 uncultured Acetobacteraceae bacterium
AGCGCCTGCCGAGCCTCGGCTGCCAGCCTGTCGGCAACGGCGATTAACTCCGGCATCTCATGATCGTTCAACGGCAATTCCACCGCCTGCTCGCGCAAAGCGGTCTGGTCGGCCAGTCCCATGCCATAGGCCGACAGCACCCCGGCATAGGGATGGACGAACACCGTCTCCATACCGAGCGCATCGGCGACCAGGCAGGCATGCTGGCCGCCGGCGCCACCGAAACAATTGAGCGCGAAGCGGGTCACGTCGTGGCCCTTCTGTACCGAGACCTGCTTGATCGCGTTCGCCATGTTGGCCACCGCGATCGACAGGAAGCCGCTGGCTACCTCGCGCGGGTCCCGATCCGTGCCGGTCGATCGCGCGATCTCGTTTGCCAATTCGGCGAACTTCTCCCGCACGATCTCCGCGTCCAGCATTGCGTCTCCGCCCGGTCCGAAGATCGCCGGAAAATGCCGTGGCTGGATCTTGCCGACGCAGACATTGGCGTCCGTCACCGTCAACGGACCGCCGTTGCGATAACAGGCCGGCCCCGGCCTCGCCCCCGCGCTGTCCGGCCCGACACGATAGCGGGAACCGTCGAAATGCAGGATCGATCCCCCGCCGGCCGCCACGGTGTTGATCGCCATCATCGGCGCACGCATTCGTACGCCCGCCACCTCGGTCTCGAACGCCCGCTCGAACGTGCCGGCATACAGGGCAACGTCGGTGGAGGTTCCGCCCATGTCGAAACCGATGATCCGGTCGAGCCCCGCCATACCCGCCGTGCGCGCGGCACCGACTATGCCGCCGGCCGGTCCGGACAGGATCGCATCCTTGCCCTGGAAGCTGTTCGCTTCGGCCAGCCCGCCATTGGACTGCATGAAATACAGCTTTACGCCGTCCAGTTCGCCCGCCACCCGTGCTACATAGCGGCGAAGGATCGGCGACAGATACGCGTCCACCACCGTCGTATCGCCGCGCGGCACCAGGCGCAGCAGCGGGCTGACGGCGTGGCTGGCCGAAACCTGGGTGAACCCGGCCTCACGCGCCAGCCCGGCCAACCGCGCCTCGTGGGCGGGAAATTTCCAGGCATGCATCAGCACGATGGCGCAGGCTGCGATCCCCTTGGCCCGGGCGGCGGCAAACGCCGCGCGTGCATGCGCCTCGTCAAGCGTCTCGATTTCCTCGCCGTCCACGCCGACGCGGCCGCCGATCTCCACGACATCCTCGTACAGCAATGACGGCAATCTGATCGCCAGGTCGAACAGAAGCGGGCGGGCCTGGTTGCCGATACGCAGAATGTCGGCGAAGCCGCGATTGACCACCAGCAGCGTGCGGTCGCCCTTGCGTTCCAGCAGCGCATTGGTGGCGACGGTGGTGCCCATCTTCACCGCCTCGATCCGGCCAGCCGGGATCGGTGCATCGGGGGGCAGGCCAAGCACGGCCTTGATGCCGGCAATCGCGGCATCGGCGTAGCGCGACGGGTTCTCGCTCAGCAGCTTGTGAGTGGACAGATTGCCGGCCGGATCGCGCGCGACGATATCGGTAAACGTGCCGCCGCGATCGATCCAAAACTGCCACATCAAGCCCACTCCACAGATAACCCGGCCATGAACCCACCACTCTGGGACCGTGGCGCTCAAGGACAACGGCGCGGCTTTGCACGCAAGCCTGAATCATCGGTTTTGTGGCACTTGGGCGCATCACGGGCTAACCTCGGCCAAAATGGAGGAGCCAACCATGGATACCCACGCCGCCGTGCAGGCAATCGCCGGATTGCACCGTCCCGCCGGCCTGCCCTTCCGCCTCGGCAAGATCGGCCATGTCGCGCTGTATGTGTCCGATATCGAGCGCTCCGCCCGTTTCTACACGCAGGTGCTCGGCTTCAGCATTTCCGACGTCTACGAGGACGACATGATGCCCGGCGGCGCCGTGTTCCTACGGCTGAACCCGGATCATCACGGCATTGCCCTGTTCAAGGCCAGCGCCGAGAACCCGATCGGCGCCGGATTGCACCACACCGCCTTCGAGGTGGCGACGCTTGATGAGGTCGTGCGCGCCCGCGAGCATTTGCGCGCCCACAACGTGCCGATCGATTTCGACGGCCGCCGGCGCGCCGGCGTGCAGATCGCGGTGGAATTCCGCGACCCGGACGGCCACCGGCTGGAGATCTATTGGGGCATCGACCAGATCGGCAGCGATGGCCGCGCCCGGCCGGCGGCGGAATGGAAGGGCGCGAAAAGCCTGGAGGAGGCGATCGCCGATCCCGTCATCGGCCAGGACACTTCGCTCGCGGACCCTTCGCTGCTGCGAGGCTGAGGAATTTCAGTGCAGGCTCAGTTAAAGTGGTGGGCGATAGCCGCCCGCTCGCATCAGGCTCGTGAACCCTGTATGCTGATTACAAATGATGGAGATTTTTGCATGTCAGAGCGCCGTTACACGCTGATGAAGGATGACGTCATAATTGGCGTGTTCCATCCTGAAGCCCTGATGAAGGAATACGATCGTCGGATAGCTAACGATGAGACTGGGCTGGTGATGCTAGCGCCAGGCGACGAACCCATAGCTGCTGAACGTATGAGGTCGCACCTAGCGACAGTGAAGGTAGGTCGGTGAAATCCCGCGAACGCCGCGCGGTCTAAGTCGCAGGTGGATGGGTCGCTGGATGCATTTGCAAGTAGGTCGGACGCGAGGGCTAGTCAGAACGTGGATATCACTATCTGGGGCATGGATTGCGAGTTGGAGTCTCTACAAAGGCTGGTGGCTATTTAAAGAACCAGTTGATTGGTCCGACCTCACAGGGAAAGCGCGCTTACCATACTGGACGGATGCAAGATTTTACGTTCAAGCCTTTAGAAGCGACGAGGATATGGGTCACTTCTACTTTGACAATTATTCGGTTTTACCGAGTCCGGATTTAATTGCGGCTCGAACAGCCGATACGTTGATTTTTGCGCTTGTGGTGCCACTCAGTCTTTGGTTGGCATTCCGTGTCGTCTCGTGGGTGTATGCCGGATATCGAGAAGGAAGCAGTGCAAACTGAGACACGACTAGAAATTTGCCTTCCCATTCTGTTCTCGGAAGCGCCTGCGTGCTAAGTAGCCGAAATGGCAACTTGGGGCAAGATCATCGGCGGCATGGCAGGCTTTGCCATGGGCGGTCCGATCGGAGCGATGTTCGGCGCCGCGCTCGGCCACGCCGCGGACAGCGGCGCGTTCACCGGCAATTTCACTGGTTCCTTCCAAACCTCGCGCCTCGGGTTCAACCCGTTCGCCCAGCAGGGCGCGGCCTGGAATCCAGCCGGCATCGCGGCCCTGTTCGGCCGGCGCGACCAGTTGTTCGCCATCGGCGTCGTCGTCCTGTCGGCCAAGCTCGCCAAGTGCGATTCCAGCGTCAATCGGGCGGAGATCGACGCGTTCAAGCGTAATTTCCGCATTCCCCCGGAAGCCCAGCAAGATATCGGCCGGCTGTTCGATGAGGCCCGCGACAGCCCGCAAGGCTTCGAGAACTTTGCCGACCAGCTGGGCGAGGCCTTCGCCGACAACCGCCTGATGCTGGAGGACGTGCTGGTCGCGCTGTTCGCCATCGCGCGGGCGGACGCGCCGATGAACAACGCCGAAGCGGCTTTTCTGCGCCGCGTGCACAGCGGCTTCGGCCTGGACCAGACCGCCTGGGACCGCGCCCGCGACGGCACCGCCCGGCCGCAAATGTCCGACGAACCGGACGCCTACGGCGTGCTCGGCACCTCGCGCGGCGCGTCGGACGAGGAACTGCGCGCCACCTGGAAACGGCTGATGCGGGAAAACCACCCCGACAGCCTCGCCGCCCGCGGCGTGCCGCCGGCCTTCATCGCCAGCGCGACCGAGAAGGTGGCGCGGATCAACGCCGCCTGGGACCGGATCAAGCGCGAGCGGGGTCTGTGAGCGCCGAGTATCCGGTAGCCAGGGCATGATCGACCTGCCCAGCCCCAACCACGACGAACGCCCGGCAGGCATCCCGATCGACATGCTGATCCTGCACTACACGGGCATGCGGACCGGCCAGGCGGCCCTGGACCGGCTATGCAGCGAGGAATCCCAGGTCTCATCGCATTATCTGGTCGAGGAAGACGGCGCGGTCTTTCGCCTGGTTCCCGAAGATCGCCGTGCCTGGCATGCGGGCATCTCCGTCTGGCGCGGGCATGAGGCGCTGAACGGCCGATCCATCGGCATCGAGCTCGTCAATCCCGGCCATACGTTCGGCTATCGCGACTATCCGGCCCTGCAGATGGCGGCAGTTTGCGACCTTTGCCTGGAAATCCTCTCCCGCCACCCGATCCCTGCGCGCAACATCGTCGGGCACAGCGATGTGGCGCCGGACCGCAAGGAAGATCCCGGCGAGAAATTCGACTGGGAGGGCCTGTCGCGCAACGGCGTCGGTCTCTGGCCGCATGATATGCCCGCTTTGGGCTTTGGCGGCGCAGCCCATGGCGATTTGCGCGATGCGGCCGGTTTGCGCCCCGTGCGGGCCGCCTTGGCCGCCATCGGCTATCAACTCGCGCCGGAAGGCGCGCTCGACCCGGCTTTATCCACAGTGCTGCGGGCCTTTCAGCGCCATTGGCGGCCGGAAGCCATCACCGGTCAGGCAGATGCCGGCACGCTGGCCCGCCTACTCCCGGTCGCCGGCCTGATCGTCGGAACGCAATCACCGCATAGCGGCCAGGCATTGACCTGACGCGCACGCGCGCGCATTTCAACCAGGCCAGACGGCTGGACGGCCGCTGATGCTTCTCTGCCTGCCCGCTTCTCGTGGTCATGCGGGGAAACATTGGAGGAAAGTCCGGGCTCCACGGAAATACGGTGCCGGCTAACGGCCGGCGGGGGCGACCCCAGGGAAAGTGCCACAGAAAACAAACCGCCAGTTCCAGACTGCCAGAAATGGCTCCCTAGCAATAGGGCGTTTGCAACAGGCAAGGGTGAAACGGTGCGGTAAGAGCGCACCGCGCCCCCGGTG
>CAINEA010000701.1 GCA_903847525.1 uncultured Acetobacteraceae bacterium
GGACATGCGCAAGATGGGCGGGCTGGCGAAGCTGATCCCGGCCACCTGCATCCTGATGTGGATCGGCAATCTGGCGCTGGCCGGCATTCCGCCGCTGGCGGGGTCGTATTCCAAGGATGCGATCATCTCCGCCACCTGGGCGGCACATTCCGGCGTGGGCAATTATGCCTTCTTCTGCACGGTGGCGGCGGCGGCCCTGACAGCGTTCTATTCCTGGCGCCTGCTGTTCATGACCTTCCACGGCAAGAGCCGGGCGGACCATCATGTGCTGGAGCATGTGCATGAAAGCCCGTTCGTGATGATCGGGCCGCTGATTCTGCTCGCGGTCGGTGCGGTGTTCGCCGGCATGGCGCTGGACAAATGGTTCATCGGCGAGGAATGGCGCGAATTCTGGCAGGGATCGATCTTCAACCGGCCGGGCAATGACATCATCGCCGATCTGGAGCACGTGCCGGGCTGGGTGGAGGCGCTGCCGCTGGTGGTGGGACTTGCCGGCATCGCGGTGGCGTTCTGGATGTACATCCTGTCGCCGGGCATTCCGGCGAAGCTCGCCGCGAACTTTGGCGGCATCTACCGGTTCCTGCTGAACAAATGGTATTTCGACGAACTGTATGACGCGATCTTCGTCAAGCCGGCGATGCGGCTGGCCCGCACGCTGTGGAAGGTTGGCGATATGATGATCATCGACGGCATGCCGAACGGCGTTGCCAGCCTGGCGGGGATATCCGCGAAGCAGGCGGTGAAGCTGCAGACGGGTTCCCTGGCTGCCTACGCGTTTTCGATGCTGATCGGCGTGGTTGCGCTGGTCAGTGTGTTCCTGCTGTTCCGGTGATGAGTATGAATGCGGCTGGCTTTCCCCTGCTCTCCCTGATCACGTTCCTGCCGCTGGTCGGCGGGTTGATTATCATGACCATTCGCGGCGAAGAAGCGGTCGTCGCCTCCAACGCGCGCTGGGCCGCGCTTTGGACCAGCCTGATCGTGTTCTTTATCTCGTTGCTGCTGTGGGTGAAATTCGACCTGCAGGAAGGCGGCTTTCAGTTCGTCGAGACTCTGGCCTGGCTGCCGGAATACGGGGTTGGCTACAAGATGGGCGTGGACGGCATTTCGGTGCTGTTCGTGCTGCTGTCCACCGCACTGACACCGATCTGCATTTTGGCGAGCTGGGAGTCGATCCAGACCCGGGTGCGGGAGTTCATGCTGTCGTTCCTGATCCTGGAAACGATGATGGTCGGCATGTTTTGTGCGCTCGACTTCGTGGTTTTCTACATGTTCTTCGAGGCCGTGCTGATACCGATGTACCTGATCATCGGCATCTGGGGGCATGGCAACCGGGTGTATGCCGCGTTCAAGTTCTTCCTATACACGCTGACCGGTTCGGTGCTGATGCTTCTGGCGCTGCTGGCGATGTGGCGCTTTACCGGCACGACCGACATCGTGACGCTGATGCACACGAGCTTCCCGGCGAAGATGCAGACCTGGTTGTTCCTGGCATTCCTCGCGTCCTTCGCGGTGAAGGTGCCGATGTGGCCGGTGCATACATGGCTGCCGGACGCGCATGTGGAAGCGCCGACCGCGGGCTCCGTGATCCTGGCCGGCGTGCTGCTGAAGATGGGGGCGTATGGGTTCCTGCGTTTCTCCGTGCCGATGCTGCCGGAGGCGTCCGCCTATTTCGCGCCGCTGATCTACACGCTGTCGATCATGGCGATCATCTACACCTCGCTGGTGGCGCTGGCGCAGGAAAACATGAAGAAGCTGATCGCCTATTCCTCCGTTGCCCATATGGGGATGGTGACGATCGGCATCTTCAGCTTCAACACCCAGGGCGTTCAGGGCGCGCTGTTTCAGATGCTCTCGCACGGCATCGTCGCCGGCGCGTTGTTCCTCTGTGTCGGCGTGGTCTATGACCGGATGCATTCTCTGGAGATCAACCGCTATGGCGGGTTGGCGGACCGTATGCCCGGCTACGCGCTGGTGTTCATGCTGTTCACCATGGCGAGCGTCGGGTTGCCGGGAACGGCAGGGTTCGTCGGTGAGTTCCTGGTGATCACTGGCGCTGTGCAGGTGAATTTCTGGCTGGCGGTGCTGGGCGCGACCGGCATGGTCCTGGGTGCGGCGTATATGCTGTACCTGTATCGCCGAGTGATCTTCGGGCGGATGACCAAGGCGGATCTGATGCAGATCCTGGATCTGTCACCACGCGAATATGCGGTGTTCGTGCCGCTCATCGTGCTGACGCTGTGGATGGGGATCTACCCATCCAGCTTCACCGGTTTCTTCGATGCCAGCGTGGCCGATATGGTCCGCCACCACACGGCCGCGCTCGAACAGACCGTCAAGTTGGCCAATGCCGCGACGAACGGAGTGCTGCCCCAATGAGTGCTGCGAGCTTGAATTGGGCACTGGCGCTGCCGGAGATCGTGCTGGCCTGCTGCGGGATGGCGATCCTGGTGATCGGCGTGCTGCGCAAGTCAGACGCGACGCAGATTTGCTCCATGCTGACGCTGGGCGCTTATCTGGTCACGGCGATGCTGGTGGTGACATCGGGCACCGGCAGCGCCTATCATGGGCAGTTCGTTGTTGATCCGTTCAGCAGCTTCGCCAAGCTGTTGATCCTGGCGGCGGCGGCGTTCGGGCTGATCCTGTCGTTGGATTATAACCGGGCAGAAGGGCTGTCGCGGTTCGAGTTCCCGGTGCTGATGCTGCTGTCTGTCACGGGCATGATGATCATGGTGTCCGCGAGCTCGATGATGAGCCTGTATCTGGGGCTGGAGCTGCAGTCGCTGGCGCTGTACGTGCTGACGGCGTTCGCGCGCGACAATCTCCGGTCGTCCGAGGCCGGGTTGAAGTATTTCGTGCTCGGGGCGCTGGCTTCGGGACTGCTGCTGTACGGCATTTCGCTGGTCTATGGCTTCTCCGGCAGCATGGATTTCGTCGAGATCGCGCGGGCGTTGTCCGATCCGGCCAAGGCATCCACCGGGCTGATCGTCGGCGTCGTGTTCGTCGTCGCCGGGCTGGCTTTCAAGATCTCGGCCGTGCCGTTCCATATGTGGACGCCGGATGTTTATGAAGGCGCCCCGACGCCGGTAACCGCGTTCCTCGGCACCGCGCCGAAGGTGGCGGCGATCGCGTTGATCCTGCGCGTGATGGGCATTCCGTTCGGCCATCTGCTCGCCTCCTGGCAGCAACTGATCGTCCTGGTCTCCGTCTGCTCGATGGTGCTCGGAGCGCTGGCGGCGATCGGGCAGACCAACATCAAGCGGCTGATGGCCTACTCTTCGATCGGCCACATGGGCTACGCGCTGATCGGCCTCGCGGTCGGTACCACCGACGGCGCGCGCGGCGTGCTGATTTATATGGTCACCTACGTGTTCATGAACGCCGGCACCTTCGCCTGCATCCTATCGATGCGCCGCAAGGGCATCGCGCTGGAGAAGATCTCGGACCTTGCCGGGCTGGGCCGGACCGATCCGATGCTGGCGGGATGGCTGACCGTGTTCATGTTCAGCATGGCAGGTGTGCCGCCGATGGCTGGGTTCTTTGGCAAGCTATACGTTTTCCTGGCCGCCGTTCAGGGCGGGATGTGGGCACTGGCGGTAATCGGCGTGCTGACCAGCGTGGTAGGGGCTTTCTATTACCTGCGCGTTATCAAAGTGATGTATTTCGACGCTGGCGGTGAGGCTTTTGATGCACGACCGGCATCCCTGTCGATCGTGGCAGCGGCGACCGGGTTGTTCACGCTGTTCTTCTTCATCTTCCCGGCACCCTTTGTCGGTGCCGCGCAGGCGGCGGCAAAGGTGCTGTTCGGATGATGCTGCCCGTTCTCGGGGACTGACGCCGTGCTGCTGGTCATCGATGCCGGGAATACCAACGTTGTCTTCGCGGTGCATGACGACACGCATTGGTCAGGTATCTGGCGGATCGCCACTGATCCGCAACGCACGTCGGACGAATATGCCGTCTGGCTGCTGACCCTGCTGACCCATTCTGGTCTGAAGCC
>CAINEA010000702.1 GCA_903847525.1 uncultured Acetobacteraceae bacterium
ATCCAGTTCCGCAGCCGCGTGAAGTCCGCGCATTACCAGGAAGCCACCCGCACCTGGGACGTGACGCTTGAAGACGGCAGCCGCTTCACCTCGCGCTTCCTGATCACCGCCGTCGGCCCGCTTTCCGCCCCGACGATGCCAAAGATCCCGGGCGTGGACAGCTTCAAGGGCCAGTCCTGCCATACCGCCAACTGGCCGCATGAGCCGGTCAGCTTCGAGGGCAAGCGGGTCGCCGTGATCGGCACCGGCGCCACCGGCGTGCAGACGATCCAGGAGGTCGCCAAGACCGCCAAGCACCTGACCGTGTTCCAGCGCACGCCGAACTGGTGCGCACCGCTGCTGAACGCCAAGATCGACAAGGACGAAATGGCGAAGATCCGCGCCGGCTATCAGGACATGTTCCAGCGCTGCCAGGAAACCTTCGGCTGCTTCCTGCACACCGCGGACCCGCGCGGCACGTTCGAGGTCACGCCCGAGGAACGCCTGGCGTTCTGGGAAAAGCTCTACGCCTCGCCGGGCTTCGGCATCTGGATCGGCAACTTCAAGGACATCCTGACCGATCGGAAGGCCAACGACGAGATCAGCGCCTTCGTCGCCAACAAGATCCGCCAGCGTGTGAAGGACCAGAAGGTCGCCGAGAAGCTCATTCCGAAGAACCACGGCTTCGGCACCCGCCGCGTGCCGATGGAGACCAAATATTACGAGGCCTACAACCAGGACAACGTCGAGCTGGTGGACATCACGGAAACCCCGATCGAGCGCATCACCGAGACAGGCATCAAGACCAGCGACACCGAACGCGATTTCGACATCATCATCTATGCCACCGGCTTCGATGCCATCACCGGAAGTTTCGATCGGATCGACATTCGTGGGGTGAACGGCGAACGGCTGAAGGACCGCTGGAAGCACGGGCCCGAGACCTTCCTCGGCGTCATGGTCGACGGCTTCCCGAACATGCTGATGATCATCGGGCCGCACATGGCGCTCGGCAACATCCCGCGCAGCATCGAGCATAATGTCGAATGGGTGACGAACCTGCTGCACCACGCCCAGGAGAAGAAGATCATCCGCATCGAACCAGCGGCGGAGGAGGTGCAGGCCTGGACCGACCATGTGAAGTCGCTCGGCGACGGCGTGCTGACCTTCGAGGTCAATTCCTGGATGACCGGCGTGAACACCAACGTGGAAGGCAAGCAGGTCCGCATCGTCAACCGCTACGCCGGCAGCGCGCCGGCCTATCGCGCCCGCTGCGACGAGGTTGCGGCAAAGGGATACGAAGGACTGAAGCTGTCCTGAGGCGACATCCGCCGCAGACACAGGGGGCATGATCGGCATCGCCGGTCATGCCCTTGCTTTTTTGGCGCGGATTAGCGGTGCCGCGACTGACCTAGATCATGGCAAGGCTCGGACGTGCCGTTTAGGTGAGTTTTCTTGCGGGGGTGGTCCCCGCGAGAAAACGGAGTGTCGGCTCATGGCGCGCAGCTCCATGACAGCTTTTCAAGCCACGGATCCCGCCTGGGTGGTCGCTCTGCGGCTCGCCATTCACGGCGAGGGCCCTGCGGCCGATGAGTGCGGCGATGGTTCGGTCGAGACGACGGCGTTGGCGGCAGACAGTGAAAGCGATTCCTGCAGCACGCATCGGGAGCCTGCCCGCCCGATAGGCGCCGTTACCCACGGCGTCGCTACCCAATCCCGCCATTGACCCAGACATCATCGGCCATCCGGTTCTCGCCGGATAACCGATGGCTTGGGGGGACGCCCCGCCCCTTCGTTCAGTCCGCGGCTATCAGGCGACCCGCACGTTCCGGAACTGCCAAGGGCACTCCGTGTCCAGGTCCTCCTCGAACAGCTCGCCGCGGTTCAGCAGCGGCGTCCAGTCCGTATAGGCGCCGACCAGTTCGCCCAGATACGGCCGCGCCACTTCCAGCACGCGCACATGATCGAGGTGATCGGCCTCGATGATGCCAGCGCGCGGGTTCTCCATCGCCCAGACCATCCCGCCGAGCACGGCGGCCGTGACCTGCAGGCTGGTCGCGTTGTTGTGCGGCGCGAGCGTGCGCGCCTGGCCGATCGACAGATGCGAGCCGTACCAATAGGCCCCCTTCTCGTGGCCCATCAGCAGCACGCCGAGCTCATCCACACCGCTGATGATCTCGTCCATCATCAGCCGCTTGCTGTTCTGGATGTGCCAGCTCTTGCCGGCGAACTCGTGCAGCGACAGCACCGCGTCGTCGCAGGGATGATAGGCGTAATGCACGGTCGGCCGGTACGCCGGCGCGCCGTCCTGCAGCACCGTGTAATAATCGGCGATCGAGATCGCCTCGTTGTGCGTAATCAGGAAGCCGTGGAACGGACCCTCCTGCGGCGTCCAGGTGCGCACGCGCACGGAAGCCCCGGGGCGCTGCAGGTAGATCGCCGCATCGCAGCCGAAATCGTGCCGGCGCGCGTCCGGCGGCAAGAACTTCTCATGCGTGCCCCATCCGAGCTCGGCCGGCTGGCAGCCCTCGCCGACGAACCCGTCGATCGACCAGGTGTTCACGAACTCGCCCCGGCTCTTGCAGAAGCCGGCCACCTGGGTATCGCGCTCGGCGATATGGATCGTCTTGATCCCCAGCGACTGCGCCAGTGCCGCCCAGCCCTCGCGCGTCTTCGGCACGGCTGTGGGCTTGCCGGTGTCGCGGGCGATGTTGAGCATCGCTTCCTTGACGAAATGCGAGACCAGGCCGGGGTTGGCGCCATGCGTCATCACCGCGGTCGGCCCGCCGGTAACGGCCCGGCCGGCCGCCAGCGCGCTTTCGCGCAGCGCGTAGTTGGAACGCTGCGACGGCGTCAGCGACGGATCGGTGTAGCCGCCGACCCAGGGCTCGACGCAGGTGTCGAGATACAGCGCGCCCTGCGCCTGGCACAGCTCGGCCAGCGCGACGGATGAAACATCCACCGACAGGTTCAGCAGGAAGTCGCCTTCGCCCAGCAACGGCGCCAGTTCCGCGCGGTAGTTTTCCCGCGTCAGTGGTCGCAGCCGGTACGACACGCCGTATTCGGCGGCCACCTCGGCACCACGGGCATCACCGGTCACGATGCTGATCCGGTCCTTCGGCATGTCGATATGGCGCAGGATGAGCGGCAATACGCCCTGGCCGATGCTGCCGAAGCCGAGCATGACCAGCCGGCCGGAGAACGAGACGTGCTTCATCACTTGGGTTCCTTACGCACTGAAGGGACGGGACCCCGCACGGCGGGGCCCCCTAATCGTTAGGCGCTGAATAGAAGACGCGGCGTGACGACGAGCCAGCCGCTATCACGCGGCCAGGGCTATGTCTGCCTCGATCGGATGACCGATTTCATCCATCGGCAGCGGCGCGTCGCCAACCTCCACGATCCGTGCCTGGTCGAAGCCGTTGAAGCCGGTGCGCAGCGATGCGCCATAGGCCCCGAGCTGGCCGATTTCGATCCAGTCGCCCTCGGCGATGTCGGCCGGCAGGTAGAACGGCCCGCGCATCGCATCGGCGGAATCGCAGGTCGGGCCGTAAAAGCTGAAGCCAACAACTCCCACGTCCGCAGCGCCGCCATCCGGGCGAATCATCCGCACCGGATAGCGAAAGCCCAGCGCGCCGGCGTCGGCCAGGCTGCCGTAGACGCCGTCGTTCACATAAAGCGCGTCGCCCCGGCGCATCTGCACCTGCACGACGACGGAGCCGCCCCCCGCCACCAGCGCGCGTCCGGGCTCCGCCCAGAGCTGTGCGTCCGGCAAGCCGAGGCGCTCGAACCCCTCCTCGATCTCCGCCATGAAGGCGCCGAGGGCCGGGGGTTCCGCATCCGGATAGGCGACGGGGAACCCGCCGCCGACATCGATGATGTCGATCGCCACGCCGGCCGCGCGGATCACCTCGCCGGTGATGTCCAGCGCCTGGCGCCAGGCCAGCGGGTCGAGGCATTGCGAGCCGACATGGAAGCTGATGCCCAGGCGCGCGGCCTGCGGACGCGCGGCGCGCAGCAGCGAAACGGCATCTTCCAGGGACGCACCGAACTTGCCGGACAGGTCGATCACCGCGCCGCTCTTCGGCAGGGCAATACGGACAATCAGGCCGAGCTCGCCAGCCACGCCGGTTGCGGCGGTCGCGCCGGCCGCGCCGGTTTCCGCCAGCAGCTTGGCGAGCTCATCGGCGCTGTCGAGCACGAAGTCGCGCACGCCATGCCGCGCCCAGGCCTCGCGGATCGCGCCGCGCGCCTTCACCGGGTGCATGAAATGGATCTCGGCATCGGCGAACATCGAGCGCACCAGCGCCACTTCCTTCGGCGAGGCGCAGTCGAAATGCCGCACGCCGCCTTCCCACAGGGCGCGCAGCACCGCCGGATCGGCGTTGCACTTCACCGCGTACAGCACCTCGCCGGGGAAGGCGGCGCGGAACGCGCGCGCGGTCTCGGCCAGCACCGCGGGACGCAGGCAATGCACCGGATCTTCCGGACGCAGGTTCGCGATCAGGTCGCCGACACGCGGCAGCCGCGTGACGGAGCGGGCGCGATCATCGGCGGGGCGGCGGAGCGGAGAAACGGCGGAACGAACGCGCAGCATTTCCATGGGAAACATCCTCGCAACACAGTGCGGACGCACAACGGCGCCCGGAAACCACGGGGGAAAAGCGAGCTTCGGCCTCGGGCGCTTACGCGCCGGGGCGAACTCAGTCGTGGCTGCGAGGACTTCGAGCCGCCAGATTACGGCGGGCAGGACGCAGCGCGGTGGTGCGGTCAGCCAACATAGGCGTGTTCCCTAACGACCCCGGCCCACGAATGGCCGGACCGGACGAAAAGAACGCGTTACGTCGTTGCTGTGCCCCCGGGATTGTTCGGTGGAGGCTCGCGGCACGTGCGATTGCGTCACGAAACCGCCCGTCCCTTCCGGGACAGGCGGGACGCGGCTTATAGGGGAAATAGGTGGACCGGTGCAATGCATTTTCCGGGGCCGTGTCAGGCCCCTGTTGCATGGGCCCGTCAGCCGCCGGCCGAGACGGAGCCGATCAGGGCCAGATACTCCCAAACCACCGTTGCGGCCGCCAAGGCGGTCATCTCGGCGGTGTCGTAGGCGGGCGCCACCTCGACAATGTCCATGCCCTGGAAGCGCACGCCGCCGAGGCCCCGCAGGATCGCCTGTGCCTGCCAGGACGCCAGCCCGCCGATCTCCGGCGTGCCGGTGCCGGGGGCGAAGGCGGGGTCCAGCGCATCGATGTCGAAGCTGAGATAGGCCGGCTGATCGCCCACTGTATCGCGCACCAGCGCCGCCACCGCGGCCGGGGAGGATGCGTGCACGTCCTGCGCGGTCAGCACCCGCACGCCCTGCGCCAGCGTCCAGTCCCAGACCTCCCGCTGCACCGGGGAGCGGATGCCGATCTGGATCATCCGGCGCGGATCGACCAGCCCCTCGCGGATGGCGTGATAGAACACCGATCCGTGGCCATAGATTTGGCCGAAATTATCGGGCCATGTGTCCACATGCGCATCGAAATGCACCAGCGCGACCGGCCCGCCCAGGCGATTCGCCAGGGCGCGCAGCAGCGGCAGGGTAACGCCATGCTCCCCGCCCAACGCCAGCAGATGCCCGATCGGCGCCGCCTGCCGCTCGATCAGAGCCAGGCTGGCGGGAATATCGCCGAGCGCGATGTCGAAATCGCCGATATCGGCCAGTTCCATGGCGGCCGGTTCCACCCAGAAAATCGGGTGATCGCCATCGGTCAGCATGCGGCTCGCGGCGCGGATGGCGCGCGGACCGTCGCGGGTACCCGCGCGGTTGGTGGTGCCGATGTCCAGCGGAATGCCCGCGACGACGAAGGGCGCGGCAGGATCGCTGCGTCGCACGCCCAGGAAGCCCGGCGGCGTTGCGAAGGTCGGCGTGCCGGTCATGCGCGGTTTTCCTGGGTCAAATCGACGATGAGAACGCAAACTCGCCGTGAACAGAGGCCGTGACAAGCCCGCCAGATGCAAAGCTGAAACGGACCCTTTTCATGGGTGGGGTCCGACGATCCGATGTCATTTCGGCACGCATCGACACCGGACTCAATTTTTTCGTGACGCTGGCGACAATCTATTGCACGGTTGATCGTAATAAACGCGCATCTTGCCAGATATTGGACGGAGCTACATTCAGATGACCAAAATTATCGGCGATGCCGACACCGACAGCGCTGCGAACGTGGACGCCACGGACATCGTGACCGGCGAATTGATCCTCGGCAATCAGTCCGCGGGGAACGGCACCTACACGGTTACCGGGTTGAACGGAGAGACCGACGTCGACTTCGTGGTCGGCGGCAACGGCACGGACCCGAATGGCGCGCTGATCGTCGGCAACGTCGGCACCGGTGCATTCATCGAGGGAGACGGCACGGACGGACCCGATGGCACCCATCCCGGCGTAACCGTGAACGTGGCCGGCGATCTGGTGCTGGGCCATCAAATCGGGTCGGTGGGGACCTTTACGCTGATGGATGGATCGCTGAACGTCGGCGGCCAGTTGGCGGTCGGCGGCCAAAGCACCAAAGACAACGAATTCATTCAGAACGGCGGCACGCTTACGCTGACAGGAACGGCGAGCGCGCACCCCGATTACGCCAGCGTGGATCCCGGCTTCGGAGCCTGGGGCGGTGCCCTGGCCGTCGGCGGCGGCATCGGTGGCGGAGATGAGTCGAACAGTGGCGGCACCGGCACCTATACTCTGACGGACGGCCTCATCTTCACCACCAATCTCCTGGTCGGCGGCACGGGCACGGGTGTCATGCTCCAATTCGGTGGGGAGGTGACCACCAACTACCTCAATCTGGGGTTCGGCGGCACCGGCACCTATATTCTCGAAGGCGGCACGATAAACGCGACCCAGAGCGAGACGGTCGGCTACGCCGGCACCGGCGAACTGGATCAGTCGGGCGGCACCAACCAGATCTCCGGCGACCTGTACATTGGCGCGCAATACCTGACGAACTCCCCGGGAAAAGGCAGCTACAACCTCACCGGCGGCGAGATCGACAGCGGCAACGCCTATATCGGCGCGGGCGAGATTGGAACCTTCTCCAACGCCGATGCCCTGCAGAACGTCACCGGCAACCTGTTCCTTGGCGACCAGCCCCTAAATGGGTCCAGCTCCGATGTCGGTTCCGGCACCTATGCCATCTACGGCGACACGGCACGGACGACCATCGCCTTCGCCGTCGGCGGCAACGGCGACGCCAATCCGCCCGGCTCCAATGGCCACACCTATGATGTGCACGGCGTCATCACCGGCGACAATCCCAACGCCAATGGCG
>CAINEA010000703.1 GCA_903847525.1 uncultured Acetobacteraceae bacterium
AATGAAAAAACTTAACCCCCCCCAACCAAAGAAAACCGCATGATCCGCGTTGACGGCGTAGAATACGATCCCATCGTGCAGCGCGGCTTAACCGGCTGGATGGTGTCCGACAGCGACGGCACGATTTATAGCGTGGGCTATAAAACGGAGGCCAAGGCCGGTACGGCACTCACCGAGATCAAGCCCCAGATCCAGCGCAACTCGCAGACTTAGCTAGGACATGCGCCACTTCCGAGAAAAAACCGTGACCGTGCCGCCCCAGGCGCATCCTCTGGTGAAGTTCGTCTTTACCGAGATGATCCGCCAGCAAGTGACCTATTGCGACCTGGTCGATCGGGCCGGCGTTGATCGAAACACCATTCGCGCGTGGCGCACGCGCAATTCACCGAACCTCACCAACATCGAGGCCGTTTTGAATGTGCTCGGCTACGATATCAAGCCTATTCGGCAGACCAGCTAGGCCGGCTTAGTCGCCTGCTGGCGTATGTTCGCGAGGCCATCGGCAAACAAATCCGCTTCCGTGTCCCTGCGCTTGAGTAAACCCCCGTCGCCTGGCAGCGCATGACCTTGCGCGTCCTCCCACAGACGCTTCATCGACCGGATCAGGTCGGGCACCAGGTCCGCATGGGTGGGTAGGCACTTGGCGATCTGGCGCATCTCACGCCGGCGATTGTCAGCGAGAGAGAGGCTGGAGCCTCGATTGTAAACAAGGCTCAGGAGGGCTCCCAGGCAGTCTGCCGGCAGGTCGGCAGCGCCCGGAAAGGCCGCCAAGGTCATCTGCAGATATTTGGGGACGGAGACCTCCTTGAAGACCGTTACGGCCGCCTCCAGCGGAATGACGATGTGCTGGACCGACGGCAGCACGATCGGCGCCAATGGCCCCACCTTACCGCAGCAACCGACCAGGCGCTCGACGTCCGTGGCGGCGAGGAATGGCCCCCATTCGGCCCGGATATCCTCGGCAGACTCGTAGCCAAAATCATAACCGATACCGCCAGTGACGCCTGATCGGCCGCCCGGCCAGACCGGGGACTGGAGGGCTTGGCGATAGTAGGCCGGGCTGGAGATCTCCATCTGCTCCAGCATCGCAATCGACCGGTCGCTGGGTTGGCTGTGGCCGGGAGCCACAGGGGCGGCAGCAACAGCCAAAGCGGGCGGCGCGGCGGGCGGTGGAGGTGGTGGGACAACAGGCGGTAGGACGGCTGTGCTGGCGGCTAACGCTCCGCCGGAGAACCAGCCGGCGATGGTCCCGTAGAGGCTCATTTCGCGGCCCCGCAGTGAGCGGTGAATTTCTCGTCGTGCGCCAGGATCGCGGATGCCGTCGGCTTGGACAGGGCATCCTCGCTGCTCGGATAGATCATCCGGAACAGCGTGCAGGAGGCATCGACCACCTGGGTGTTCGGCTCCTGGCAGCCAGATAGGGACAGCAGGGCTGTCAAGGCCATTCCCGCCACCATGAGGCGATTATTTGGCATCTATGATCCATCCTTTTTTCCGAAGTTCCGCCACCGGGTCGGCCGTCCTGGCGACGTCGTCGTCCACGGCGCGCGATGTCACGTCGGCCTCATGCATCGCCGCCGCACCGCGCTTCGCGATATCGAGCTCGGCCGCGTCGATGCCGCTTTGCCGGATGTTATGGAAGGCCAGCAGGCCGCCAGCGACCAGCGCGAGGATGACCGCCGCAATAAGCAGGATCTTGCCCGGGGAGATCCCGAGCGCAACACAGATCGGCCCAAGGAAACCGAACATCACACGCCAGGCGTCGAAGGCTGGGTTGGCAAAGCCACCCGAAGTCCAAAGCTCCCAACGACATGCAGGCCAGCCAAGCCAGCGGCGTACATTACAGGGTCAAAATTCATCCCCAGATGCATGGCAAAGCCATAGAATCCGTTGTAGAGCACGAACGAAGCGCCCATCAGGACGCGCCCCAAATCCCCGGTCTTGTTGTCGGCTGTGGTAAAGGCACCCTTCCAGAATCCCAGAGGGGCGTTGTCCGGCACGTCGTCCACTGACCTATCCTTTCATGGCCGTCGGCAGCACACCCTCCGGGTGTGCGATCGCAGGACAGGCCATTATGGTGTCCGATAAAAGGGGAACCCTCGGTTATCCAGCCAGAAGGGGGGCGCCAACCGATCAGATGTTATAAGGAGCCAGCACTAGTGTCTGGTTGCCATGCCGGTAAGGCAGAACGAACGCCGATCGACGGGTATAAGGAAGCACCGCAATGGGGCGCAAGCCGGGCAAAAGAACAACCCGCCGCAGCGGGACCAGCACCACCAGCGGACGAAGCCAATTGAAATCCAATGGCACATTGAGAAGCGCCACAGAGAGCAGCGCTGGCGACAGTAGGGTATCGCGTTGCGCCGACCGGGCGATTTCCATCGGCGCCAGGCCAAGTGAGCCAATGAGATATGTGAGCCAGTCGGCCCGGCCGATTTGGTCAGCGCGCGCCACGCCGGACCAATGGGTCAAGGCCGGTAAATCTCGGCCGGAAACCCTCATGAGTTCGATTGGCGACTTTCCTGCGCCAGATGTTCCGGCGCTGGCGTTCCAGGCTGAGGGCGTGACGCCATCCGGCCCTATCAACGAGGTGAACCAGGCTGCTGGCGTAGGCCTATCGACGAAAGCCGGGGCTGACCAATTGGCTGATGCGGCGAAATCGCGTCTGGTTAAGGCGCCCCAATCAGTCGGCATTCTGCTTGTGGGCGCGGTTACAGCCAGCCATGCGACGGGATCGCGCTGATCGAGCGCCGTTGAGAGCATGGATTCCGTGCTTGACGGGCGGTCGGTCGCGAGGGACCGGCTCGACTCCAGAGACATACGGCGATCCGCAAGGAGGGCCGCCGTCCAGGCGGACAATGACAGCCAGTCTCTTTTGGGAGAGCTGCTCCATTCCATTGACGCACCGCCGTCGAGATGGATGCTGGCGATCACATTCCATTCCAGCGGCGCCCGTAGATCGATTCTCGAACTGAGCGCCATTTCGACTGGCACCGCACAGAAAGCCATCGATCCCATGAGGGCGCTGGACGGGGCGAGATAATCCCGGGCGGCCTGCGCGGTCCAAAACATCGTTCCTGGAATTGGCGTTGCCGCGGTCCCGCCAATATCCATTGCATTTTGGCCGAACCGCAATGTCGAAGCCATGACGGGAAAGGTCGAAACCAAATCTAGAGTGGCCATGGGAAGCGACTCCACAGCAACCGTCATGTCCCGGTACACTGATGGATACACCTTCGCGCCGACAGTCCGGCGGCGAGGTGAAACGACGCCCGCCAACGGCTCTTGGTAGAGCCGAGTTACCTCTGATTGCGACAGTGCCCGGTTGTAGATACGGACGTTATCTATCGACCCCCAGAAGTTATTGAGGGTATTGGCATTGTATTGGCCCCCTAGGGTGACCGTGCTGGAAACCGTGGGTAAAGCGGTGGCTGTTCGGGTTCCCGCCAACCATCCGTTCTTGTATAGACTTTGCAATTTCGCTGAGTTGGTAGACCCGACAACAAAAACCCTCTGACCCGCGCTTATCGCGGCGGATGTGGGATTAAGGTCGTCGCTAGAGTGGCCCCATCCTAAATCACTATTCCATATGTAAGTAATATATTCAACGTCAGTCGCCGCGGAACTGCCCAGAGCGACCAGAATTGAGGATGATGACGGATTTGTATCTATCGTAATCCAACAGGCAACGGTGCATGGGCCGCCGGTGACGGCTTTGACTAGCGCGCCCTGCGCGTATTGCGTTGCGTTCGTGAATTTAAGCCCGCGACCGTGCGCGCCACCGGGACCGCTCAGGCGAGACGTGTAGCCCGACGACAGCGTGAGGTTTTGCGCCGGATTTACCGCGCAGCGAACTTTTAAACCCCCGGGCTCGTTGCAGGGGTAATACGCCACCAACCCTTTGTTGATCGAATCCCCCCACGCAATTTGGGGGTTTTCCGGGGTGACGTTGAGCGGGCGTGTCCGGCGGTATGGCATCGCCTACTAGCCTATTGGTTCGTGAACGTAATGCCCGTAAACGACGCCGAACCGATCGAGGCATCCAAGGTCTGGCCGGTGTAGTTCTGAACCACGATGCCCCATTTGCGCGGCATGGTGCCACCAAACACCTGCGCGACCGACCAGACCCCGCGATACGTCACCGACACCGCCGGGCAGCTGATCGTGAACGGGCCTTTCAGGTTGGTCGGGGCATCGAGCGTCACCGCCGCGTTGGTGCCCACGGCTTCCGCCGACGATGAGTTGTAGGTAGTGCCGTCCTCCGAGCCATAGACGTAGACGTAGATTGCCTTGTCGTTGGCTAAGGTGGTGGCCGATGTTTTGACGATAACCGTCAAGAGCGCGTCGTCGTAGAGCGTGGTGGAGTTGTCGATGACTGCGGCCCCTCGGCCAGCCGTCGCGGAGGAAGTCAGTGACGTGATCGTGCAAGTGATCGCGGTCGTCGAGCCATAGGCGATGTTGTCGGTCGTAAGGGTCATAGGGCCAGCGCCTCTGCTACGTCGTCAGACGACACCACGTTAGGCGCGTCCTCCACGCCCACGAAGATTTCCAGCACGCGAGCATTATGCTCGGTGACCGTTGGCTCAGGGACCTTCATGACCTGCGCCGTGATCGCCTGTACCGACGCGCTGGACAGCACGCCGGCGCCTTCGAGCGCGGTCAGGTTCGCCTGACACGACGCCCAGGTGGCCGCGTCGGAGGTTGTGATGGTGGTCCATTTCTGCACCATCAGCATGAGCGACCATGCCGCCGCGATATTGACGTCATTCGCGCCGCCAGTTGGCGTCGTGGCGGCAAGCTGGGAAATCTTGAACAGCTCTCCGGTGGGGACGATGACCGCCTCCAGCGCCGCGATGGTGATGTCCGTCGCGACAGCCGCTTGCTGAGGCCCGGTGACCGCATAGGGCGCGTTCATCCGATCAGCCTGCTCGCCAGCGGTTAGGCCCGGATAGCCGCGCGCCGCCGGATCGTCGGTCAATTCGGCCTTCAGCAACTGCAGCATGGATGGGGTAAGGCTCGTCGTTGTCATGATGGTTGACCTCCGCCAGTCCCGTGAGACCGGAAGTGCTTAGGGTTGCGGGCAGAAGCAGGCGGCCGGACATGATTGTGCCGGCGTGCCCGCATTTCATGCTGTTAGGTCGTCAGGCCCGTAATACGCATGGTCTCAGAAACCTTCGCCGCGGCCAGGCCGGCGGTCAGCGTCAGGCGCAGCCAAACCCCCTGCGGGCCGCCACGCACGGCAGCGATGTTGCCGGTTCCCTGCACGCCAATGGTCTGCGGCGCGAGGCCGCTCGACCAGGTCGAAATGCTGGCCGGCACAGTTTGCCGGTTCGACGCGGAGTTCGATCCGCCGAGCGAGGTCTCTAGCGCGAAATCCAAAGCGCCGCTCGCCGGATCCACGGTCTTGACGATGCTCGCGCTAGTGAGCGCCAGGGACGCGTGGTTATTTTCGGCGAAGACCTTCTCGTAATAGTACCGCGCGCTGCCGCCCGAGGTGTCCGAGGCCGCGTTGTAGAACAGGCGCCGCACCTCGGTGACCTGCACCGGCGCCAGATCAAACAGCATCCCGTTGTTGACCGTGTAGCTGATCGAGCCGGTTGGCAGCGTCGTCCAATCCCGGCTCAACTGGGCCACGTCCCCCGTGAACGCCACGATCCGGCGCAACTGGTAAGCGCCGGTCGTCGCCGAGACAATGCGGACGATCTGGTTGACGGCCACGGAGGCGCCTTGGCCGGACTGCAGAGTGATGGTTGCCGGCACGGAGGTCGTGGCCGCGGCGACCGCAACAGCGGTTCCGGAGACGACGGCGGTGCTAGAGATCGCAGCGACATCGCCCACCGCGGTGCCGGAGGTGACGAGCCCTTTGAGGAGGCGTTCAAAGGACTGGGACCCGGCGACCGGCGTTGTGCCAGTGCTCAAGGTCTGAGCCTCGCTGACAATCACGCCGGAAACGTCGCGCCCGGTGACGGTGATCTGCACCGCGGTGTCAGATGCGGAGGACGAGACATAGTTCACGGTGCCGGCCGCTGCCATGTCCGCGAAATTAACGATCCTGTTGCGGGCGATCGCGCCGCCGGTCGTCGCGCCATCGACATCGGGCATACTGGCCGAGCCGTAGAACGTCAGGTCACTAGGCAGCACGGACATGTTGGATCCTCATAAAAACGTCGCATCGCGCGACCGGGTGGGACAAGAAAGGGGGCCGCATCATGCGGCTCCCCACGCGGCAGGCGACAAGACTCGGATCGACAGGACGATATCCTCCTGCCGGCCGGATAAGTTGCCGCCGAGCTGTAGATGCAGTGTCAGGGTGTAAAGCTGCCCCGCGATGCCGCCGGCCAGAATGCAGGTCCAGACCGATCCTGCCAGGGAGGCTCCGGTCAGCGTTAGCGTGCTTGGCTCAAGGCCCATCACGGTCACGCCGAGCACCGGCTCGCCATAAGCAAGCCAGAGCTTGAAATCGATCTGATAATCGAGGGTAGCCCCGGATTTATGATCGGGCAGTCGATAGGTCACGTTGGCGGCCTCTCCACGGAGAGTCGTCATAGAGCCGTCGTTCGGTGGCCGCAGGAAGGGCGATTGGGGGCGATGCAGCCTATCCGGGAGCGCCAAACCTCTCTTCGAGGGAGACCGTGAAACTATCGCTCGCCGCATAGGGGTAGGCGCGATGCCACTTGGTCGCGATCCATTGGCGCGGCACCGTTTCGCGCGGCAACGTGTAGAAAAACTTCCGTCCGGAATGCGCCCGGAAAAACGCGATCATGGTGTCCGCGTCACTTGGCTGGATTGGATCCCAGGACAGCGAAACGGCCCCCCGCACGGAGTTCAGGCCATCAGGCATATCCTGGGTGTAGCCATCGCCGAACTTGGTCGTCAGGATGGCCGGCGTCTCGTCCAGGCTCGTTCCCCCGACAGACGGCGCCACTCGCGGCGCGAAGGTATCGATCATTTCGGCTCTTCCGGCGACGACGCCCTCATGCCGTACCGGATGAGCACATGGTCAATCACGCGCGGCCCGAGGTATGCGATGGCAATCGTGACAGCGTACTGGGGGAACGCCTTGAGAACGAGCCAGTCCCCCAGGCCAACGCCGATCAGCCCCATCCCCAATGCAACCGGGAGCTCCCATAGGAGGCCCCAGCCGAGCGGGCGCCGGTCCATCATGGAAATATGGAGCAGCCGACCAATAATGCCGAAAACGAAGGCTACGCCACCCTCCGCCGCCAGATCGCGCAGGCCCGCATAGTCCATACCAGCTCCTTTTCCCCGAGGGGGACGGCTAAGCATAAGCGGTGGCCGATACAAGCATGGCGGGTGTTCCTGGCGGTGATGGGGCGGGTGTTCCAGGTGGAACCGGCCAGGTGATGGCTGCCAGGATGGTTTGGATCTGCGCTTCGGTCGTGGCGGCGGCGATTTGCAGCTTGGCGGCGCGGCGGGTTTCCTTGATGGCGGCGCCGGCCGTTTCCCACGCGTTCGTCAGGGCAATAACCTGGGTGGCGACGGTGCGCAGCGTCACCGTGACGCCAGCGGCAGCCTGCGCAGACTGTTCCGCCACCAGCCAGGGATAAAGGGCTACGTCGAGGGGGTCGGCCGCCGCCGCCGCCGCCAAAGCCTGCGTCTGCGTGGCCTGGTATTCAAGGGCTTGCCCAGACCCCGGCGTGATGAAGGTAAGCCTCGCCGCCTCAGCGGCTACATCCACCCGGCCCTGGGCGCGCTTGATGAGGGGGGCCATATCGACAGCGATCCCCCACCCGGCCGTGAGTGTGCCGGCGACATATCTCCACTGTCCGGGAGCCGCCAGCATGGTATCGTAGTCAGCCACGCTGATGACTGTTGTGCCCGGCATGTTATCGACGATCGTCGAAGTGCCCTGAGGCATCATGGCCATGGAAACAATACGGCCATCGGATAAAAGGTGGACGGTGGGAATATCCATTTACTTCTTTCCCACAAGGACAAATATTTTAGTATCTTGAATCAGGTAACCGTCTCCCCAATAATCCAAGGCACGGAGATAATAGGTGTTCCAGCCGGCTGGAGGGGTATCGATAATTGGTATGAACGGCATATCCCACCTATTCCACCCCCAACTATCATCACCAAGACTCCACCCGGCGAGTTCGGTAAAATTCGAACCGTCCTGCGTCCGCACAAGCTGCACATATATCGCCATGTCAGGTCACTCTCAAAATCTGCCGCTACCCAGAGCCAGCGCCATACGATAGCGGCTCAACTGTGCCCGTCGCCGGCGGCGTCTCGGGTGGCCAATCGACAGTTCCAAGCGCCACGTTTACCCAGATGAGCACGTTCGTGGAACCGTTGGGAATAAAAACGCTGACCGGATTCCGATACCACCAAGCCCATTCGCCATAGCTGGAAGGCGGCCGGTTCCCCGGATAAGCCCATTGAGTGCGGTCATAAGCCACCCCCACGCCGGAAGCCGCGCTGCTGTTGATTTTCGATCCATTGACGGTCAAATCTTGGATGTTCGCCGTTTGGATGGTCGCAGTGCCAATCTGGGCCGAAGAAATCAGCGCGAAATCCGATGCGAGATGTGTCGACCTAATGGACCCAGCGGCAAGCTCACTGGTACCGATCGCGCTCGCGGCGATCTGTCCGGCCGTGATGGTGTCCGCGGCGATCTGTCCAGCGGTGATTGTGTTGGCGGCGATCTGTCCAGCGGTGATTGTGTTGGCGGCGATCTTTGCTGCCGTCACGGCATTGGCGGCGAGTTCCGACGTAGAAATCGCCCCGGCGGCTATCTCAGCTGCGGTAATGCTGTCAGCTACCAGGGAATTGGCCTGTAGACTGCGGGTTTTAATCATCCCGCCGCTGATGGTGCTCACCCCGCCAGGAGACCAGGGCGATGCCTCCGTGGCATTCGCCACACCCTTCCCGACTGAAAATTCGGTGAAGAACAAATAAGTGTTGGGCGCCCGGGTGGCAATATCGGTGCCACCATCATCAAAGCCCCTCACCAAACCACGGACTCGAGAAGCCCCCGCCGGCGCAGTCGCGACTATCCAAGAAAGCTGATAGCTTGATAGGGTGCCGCCCTCCGCTGGGCTCGCAATCACCACCCGGTTTCCAACAGCAGAGCTTATATACGTGTTGGAGGAATCAACGAACTCGAGCCAGACGAAACTGGCGCAACGATGTGGCATCACCTTTGCCTGGACCTCGAAGACGTCTCCTGGCGAGCAAGGGGTGCCAAGCACGCCGTCGGCCGAATTTGGATCCCATGCGACCTCCATGCCGCCGCCGGTCCCAAGCGCGGTGTCGGTCCATATTACTCCGGAGCCCTCGCCCGATATGGCCCATGTGGCAAAGTTCACTTTAGCGGCTTGAAAATAGCCCGTCCCGGTATGCCCATAGATCGAGTAATTCCAACCGTCCGTCGTTGCCTCTAAGCATGGATTCCAGCATAGATTTGTCGCCGATCCGACAGCCAGATTGGATGTGGTCACAGCTCCGGCGGCCAGCTTGGCGGTGCTCACCGAACCGGCCGCCAGCTTTGCCGTGCTGATCGCGCTGTCGGTGATCATCGTCGTAGTGATCTGGTCGGTCGCCTTAGCGAAGGTCAGGGACGCGATCTGGGCATCGGTCAATTGCCCGGTCATGTCGGCGGCATTGACCACGGCGACCCAAGCGGAACCCGTCCAGCGATACAGCTTATGGTCCGCCGTGCTGACCGCGTAATCGTTCACAGCCGTTCCGGCCACAGTTGTATCGGAGATGACATATGGCGCTTTGATATTAGAAGCGAGCTGCGTGATGCTCACCGTCCCAGCCATATCCGCCGTGTTAACGACCGGCACCCACTGATTGGTTCCCCCGACATTCACCCATTTGTAAAGCTTCAGGGTTGTCTGATCGAACGCCAGGTCATTCAAGGCATGTCCGGAGGCCGCCGTACTCGTGATCAGGTAAGGCGCCTTGATGCTAGACGCGAATTTGGCGGTGTTGATGATCCCATCCGCCAGGTCGTCCACGATCAGCAGCGTGGTCCTTGCGGAAACTGCCGACGTGAAGGTGCCGATGCTGCCGGTGTTGGTCACCGCCCGGATCTTGTACCACCAGACGGTGTTGGGGTACAGAACATCGCTGTCGGCATCGAGATAAGTTGTCGCTGCGACACTGCCAAGCTGCGACCAGCTGCCCGCCACGCCAGAAGCATCCGGAGCGCGCCATACCTCGTAGTAGCCGATATCGCGGCGCGGCACCGCGGTCCAATGGATCTGCACCTGTCGCGTGCCGCCGACGGCAGTAAGGCCGAGTGGCACAGCCGGCGCTGGGGCCACGCCATCGATCACCGAAGTGGAGACAGCAAGCGTCCAGATACTCGTGCGGCTGTTCGCGCCGGCCGAGCGCACGCTGATCTGGTAGGTATCCGGAGGCAGGTTGTCGATGTCGGTGCTCACCCCGACCACATCCATGATCTTCGCCTGCGACGAGGTCACCAGCCGCACCTGGTAGTTGACGATGCGCGGGTCGTTCGGCGCGGTCCACGACACCGTCACGCGCAATGTCGTGGATGCGCCAATGCCGGTGATATAGGGCGTGACCTGTACGGCGGTTGGCGGTGGCAGCGCGGCAAGGATGAGCGCGGGTAAATCCGAGTAGGTAAACGTGCCAAAATCCAGGCCATACTCGATCGCGGCAAACTTCGTGGGGTCGTAATCGAGTGCCGAGACCGCGAACTGCCCCTTGCTGGGCTCCGTGATCGCCACGACCTGATACAGCTTCGGCTGCAGGCTGGACGTCTTCAGAATCCATTCCTGCGCCGGCATGGGGAGCCCCAGCAGATTGCGCGACAGCAGGACCACCGTCGCCGTCCCATCATACGACGTGGCGAAGGAAGAAATGGGCACATCGAGGTCCACACTGCCGTCGGACAGCAGCACCGACAGAGTGCTGCCACTGGGGCTCGGTATTGAAGGCAGCAGCGCGTCGAGATAGATGATCGACGTGTCCGCGGCGGTGCCCACAGTCGGCACGAAATCGCCGAGCGCCGCGTCGGCGTTGGCCATCCAGCCGGTCGTGTAGACCGTCTGGGTAGAGGCTACCGTGAGGCGCAGGACAGCGGCCACGGCCACGCTTCCGGACGCACCGGAGGTCAGCACCGACAGGCGCTGCCACTGATCCCGTTTGGTGAGGTCCAGGGAGACATAGCCGGCTGTCCAGCCGGTCCCTTCGGCATCGAGAGCGCCTGACCCGGCGAACGCCGCAGGAACCCAGACATAGCAGGACAGCCAGATCGACGTCGCGGTTCCCCCTGCGGCGGTGGCGCAGTAGCCCACGTTGTTGTCCGAGGCGCCCGAGCTCTCGATGTGCTTGAACACCGAGCAGCCAGGGAAATATGGCACGACATCCGTGCTGACATTCACGGTGGCGCCGGCCGCATGCGACGGCGCTCCCGACTTCGTTGACGGGAACAGGTTCGTCGCCGACTGCTGGGTGACGGTGCCGCGCCCGATACGCCCGGCATTGCGCAAGCCAGCGATGGCTGGGTCCAGATGCTCGAACACATCGCCGGGGCGCAGGCCTAGCTGCGCCATGCCCGCCTTGAACGTGACCGTCTCGGTTTGCCGGGTGGACGTGTAGATCGCCCACCGGCCCATCCGGTGAGCACGCCCGCGGCTCGTCACGCCCCATGCGGCAAGGTCGGTTGTCACCAAGCCACGGCGGGCGATATCCCGCGCCTCTCCAGGGACAGCCTCCGGCGTCAGGGCGAAGAGCATAGCCTCGTCGCGGAAAGTGACCGTCGCATAGTTGAAGCGCGTCTTGCTGCTCGTCGCCTCGTAGTTGATCATCCCGTCTTCGACGTTGGCCTGGTTGATCAGCGTCACCGGAGTCTTGGGCATATCGGCCGTTACGCGGACCTGCCCGGCGCCCCAGTAGCCCATCCCCCGGAAGGACGATGCCACCGTCTGCAGGATACGATAGGCGTCATCCTGCGAGGCGATCACCGCGTTGGCCTCGTAGCGCGTCTCGTAGCCGCCATACCCATCCGGCACGCTGCCGTCACAGTACTGGGCGATCACATACAGGTCGGCCTTGGTGGCTTCGAGGTAGGCGTCCTTCAGCCGGCCGCCATAAAGCGGGTGGGAGATCAAATTCAGATAGTGCCAAGCGGGATTTTGGGTCCATACGGTCTTCATGGAGACGAGGTCCCAGGTGCCGCCGGTCGTGCCGGGGCCCGAGGAGGCATAGGTGCGCGCGACGGGATCATAGTTCGTCGGGACGGGAACCCGGACGCCCTTCATCCGATAGGTTCGTGTCGGCAGGGATTGGTTGAAAGCGCGGGCATCGATCGTCAGCGCGATATAGGCGCAGTTGCTGTACATCATCTGGTGATCGGTGATGATGTCGAAATATGCCCAGTAGAGATCGTTCGCCAACAACGGGTCCGGCACGATACCGGTGTAGTCCAGGTTGTCCCCGGTGATCCGGTAGAAGACCACCGACCAACTGTCCGCGCCCATGTCGCGGCCTGGCAAGTCGATCCGATAGGACCGCTCGTACGGGCTCATTGTCTTGCCGCCATAAATGGCATCCTGCAGGACGGTGATAGGCGGCATCGTCCAACCCGGGTCTCCGCCGCTAGCTCCTTTCGACGGTTGGATGGTGATGAAATATTCCAAGGTCGGCGCCGGATTAACGTCCCCGGTGTCCTTGTTCGTTTTGAACATCTGCGGGATCTGCATGGTGATCCGCACGGCATTGGCGGTCGTGCTGGTGAAGAACCGCGTGACCGGGATGCTCTCCTTCACCTGCACGTTGACGGCGTGGCTTTCCTCGGACGCTGGAAAGCCCGAGACAGGATCCTGATCGGGCGTCCCGGTGCGTAGCTGCCAACTCACCCCATGGAAATTCACATGCCCATCGGGAGATATGAGCGGCGTGCCGTCGAAATAGATGCACTTGGCACCTTCTGTCGCGTCCGAAAAACCTTCGATTTCGCCCGCGCTTAATAGATCGATGATCCGGACCGTCGCATTGGAGTGCAGCGTGTTGGCCGCCACGTAAGGGACAGAGCCCGTTCCTCCCGTGCCGCCGCTACCCTTGCCACCCTTGCCGCCCTTGCTACCAAACGCACCCGACGGGCCGTCCTCAAACGGCGGCGTGCTGCCCTGTAGAACCCGGTCAGTCGGCGGCAGAGCGCGCGGCTTACCGCTACCGGCGCCATAACTTCCATCAGGCGCGAAGAAGGATCCGGACTGCCCATAATCGACGCCGGAAGTGCCGGGCGACGTATCGAGAGTCGTGCCGACCGTGACGGAGCCGCTAGCCACAACATGCTCGTCGGCCGAGTAGCCCACCGAGACCACCACCGATCCGGTCATGGTGTCGCCGACGACGACCGGGATGACCGCGCCCTGGGTGTTGACGTTCATCTGGCCCGTGAGGGTCCAGTTCATGTTGAGCGGATCGTTGGGGCCCAATAGCTTCTGCTGTGGCGCGATCACCGACATAGCGCCGGCAAGGAACAGCGCGCCGCCGGCGAACGCCAACTGGCCGGCGGTCACCAGGCCGCCGAACGCGGTCGCGCCCAGGCCGCCCGTTCCTGCAACGGCTCCCACGGTCGCTCCCAATTCATCGAGGACCGCGATTTCCGGCTGCATCGTCCAGATGGCGACAGCAATCAAAGCCGCGCCGATGATCATTTTGCCAACACCGCCGCTGCCGCCGCCCGCGCCCTTGGCGGCCGGCACGATGTGAAACTCGCCGTTCGGCGGCAGGCGTAGATGCAACCCCTGCTCGCTGAGCGGCATGCCGTTCTTCAGCGGCCCGCGGATGATCCGGTACTGGCCCTTTGCCAGTTCCTCGCGAAAACCCGGCTTCAGGATGATGAGCGAGCCGATCGCGCGGGCCGGCGTGGTCGCGCCGATATTGAATTCCTTGCCGAACTTGGCCGCCAGGCGCCCGTGCAGACGGATGCGCGCGCGCGGTGTCGGCTCGTTATTTTCCCACATAGCGCATCCAATCGGTGATGAAGGGCCGTTCCATCTGCACCAATGGCTCGACCCGAGAGTAGCGATTGAGGGTGTGGTGCATCACCTCCTGGTTGCCGACGTAGACCCCGGCATGGTTCGGGACGTCGGTCTTGCCGATCGTCGCCAGGAAGACGTCCCCTGGGTCGCGCGGCACGCCCACAACGCGCTCGAAACCACTATCCACCAGGTTGTCGTGATAGAGCGTCTCCGCC
>CAINEA010000704.1 GCA_903847525.1 uncultured Acetobacteraceae bacterium
CTCTGTTACGGCGCGAAGGTCACGAGGTAACGTTCTTCGACTGCACGTTTGATCGCGACTTCACTCCCGCTCTCGACGCCCGTCGCCCGGATCTCGTGGCAGTCATTGAAGACAACTTCAACTTCCTCACAAAAATGTGCCTGTTGACGAATCGCGAGTTTGCGTTCGAGATCGCACAGGCGGCTCGCACTCGTGGCATCCCGTCCATCGTCAACAGCGCAGATTCCACCAGCAACCCGTCGGCCTATCTTGCCGCGGGGTTTGACCGAGTGATCCCTGGCGAGGTCGAAGACAGACTCATTGCGACTTGCGCTGCATGGCCGAATCCCGTGCCGGTTGCCGCACCCATCGCCGACCTTGACACGCTCCCCATGCCCGCGTGGGACCTCATCGACATTGAGCAATATCGTCGCGCATGGATCGAAGCCCACGGTTACTTCTCCCTTAACCTCGCGGCCAGTCGAGGCTGCCCCTACCGCTGCAATTGGTGTGCAAAGCCCGTGCATGGTGATGGCTACCGCGCCTATTCACCCGATCGCCTCGCCGCAGAAATCGAATGCATGCAGGACTTGATGTCCCCCGATCACCTCTGGTTCGCCGACGACATCTTCGCGCTGTCTCCCAAGTGGGCGCGCGAATTCTCAACCAGCATGATCCGCCGGGGCGTTCGAGTGCCTTTCAAGATGCAATCCCGGTGTGACCTGATGACGCGCGATACCGTCGCTGCATTGGCCGAGGCTGGTTGCGCCGAAGTGTGGATGGGCGCGGAATCTGGCTCACAGCGCATCCTGGACCGCATGGAAAAAGGCATCCGCGTGGAACACGTTGCTGAAGCGTGTGCCAACCTGCACCGCCACGGCATCCGCTCTTGTCTGTTCCTGCAGTTCGGCTATTTGGGTGAAGAGTGGAGTGACGTCGAAGCTAGCATTGAGATGGTTCGCAACGTTCAACCCGACGACGTAGGCATCTCTGTCTCCTACCCTCTTTCGGGAACACGTTTTCACCAGATTGTTCAGCAGCAACGCACCGGCCAGGAACATTGGCGAGACAGCGACGACCTCGCCATGACTTATTCTGGCGCGTTCCCCACTGAGTTCTATCGCGCACTCTCCGACGCGCTCCATCTCGAAGTGCGCGGCGATGCCTCTCAGCAGGCCTGGGAGCGAGTCGAGGCTTTACGATGCGCCTGCTGCTAACACACGGTTTCTTTCTGGAGGAAGATCCCAAGGAACAACAGGTCCTCCGTCCTTATCCACCGCTCGGCATCTTGTATCTTTCGTCTTATTTGCGTGCGCGTGGCTTCGATGTGGAAGTGTACGATTCCACATTCGGTTCGCGCCAGGAACTATTTCAGATTCTCGATGATGGTCCGCCGGCGATGCTCGGCGTCTATGGCAACCTGCTCACGCGCGGGACTGTCCTTGCGATCATCGAAAGGGCTCAAGCTACAGGCTGGACCGTTGTCCTTGGCGGACCCGAGCCCGCAAACTATCCTGATCAATATCTAGCATCAGGGGCTCGTTACATCGTTCCTAGTGAAGGCGAGCGCGTACTGGAACATCTCCTCTCCGGCGATCCGTCCCCCGATGGTGTTATTTACCGCGATACAAAGGGTGCGCTCATCCGTACTCTGCCCGCGCA
>CAINEA010000705.1 GCA_903847525.1 uncultured Acetobacteraceae bacterium
CGCGCGCGTCCAGCAGCAGCAGGGCCGCCAGACGCTGGACATTGTCCTCCCCCGCCGCGCCGTAGATCATCGTCGGGTGCAGCATCACGCCAGATCGCCCACTCGCCAGGAATGCCGCCTCGCCGACGCGGACGCCGTCGCCGCCCTCGTCCGGCCAGCGGGAAAAGCGGCGGGTGGATCCCATCAGCACGAAACTCGCCCCGGCCGGCGCGGCGGCCAGCACCGCCGGGGTGAAACCGGCATGCGCGCAGGAGACGATCCGCTGCGCGCCGGCCAGCGCCTCGGCCATGCCGGCGGGGTCTTGCAGGTCCGCCTGGACCGAAAAGGCGGCCAGGCCCAGGGCACGCCAGCGATCGGGTTCTCGCACGACCGGCCGGTACGCCTCGCCGGCCGCTGCCAGCGCCCGGCAAACCGAGGCCCCGAGCCGGCCGCCGGCGCCAATGACCGCGATCATGCGGCGTATCGCACCAATATTTCAGGGATGTTCATCGCCGCCTGTTTGCGCCATCGCCCTGACGTTCGTCCAGAGGCGCCCAAGCCGGCCGGCTGGCGATGGCACCGAAGTTCCGGTACGCTTCCAGGATAGTGGGAGCCGAGCCAGATGGACGTCGCTGGAACGAAAAGGCCTTCGTATCCGGTTGCCTTCGTACTCTCGCTGTTGCTGGTTGCGCTGATCCTGCCCGGCAGTGCGTCGGCGCAGTCCCGGAACGGCACGGCGGCACTGGACGAGGGCATTGCAGCCTATAATCGCGGCGACCATCCCTCGGCCGCCCGGCTTTTGCAGGCCGCGGTGGCGCAAGGAAACGCCGAAGCGATGCCCAACCTTGGCTATTTGTATGCGCGCGGGCATGGCGTGGAACGCGATCCGGCGGCGGCTTTGGAGCTGTACAAGCGCGGCGCGCAGGCCGGTGACGCGGAAGCGATGAACGCGGTTGGTTACCGTTATAACTTTGCCGAAACGCCCGATTTCGAGCGGGCCGCTCAATGGTATTGCAAGGCCGTGCTGCGCGGGAACCCGCGGGCGATGAACAACATGGCCATCCTGTTCTACAACGGCCAGGGCGTGCCGAGGGATCTGGAGGAGGCGCGCAGCCTGTGGCGCCAGTCCGCGGCGCTCGGCCATCTGAACGGCCAGACCAACCTCGGACAGAGCCTGGCAGAAGATCCCGGCCTGCCCGACCCGGAGCGGCGCAAGGGCCTTGAGATGGTCCTGGATGCGGCACTGCGTGGCAGCCTGCAGGCACAGAATGCGTTGCGCGCCCGCGGCTATACCGGGGCCTTTCCGCCGGCGGCGGATATGAGCCTGGTCATGAAGCGTGAGCCTGTCGATCCGCCGCCAGGGCACTCGAAAGCCTGTGAGGCGCTGGTTTCATGAATATCACGCCGCTACGTTCCCCGGTGCAAAAGTCAGGAGCGGCGCTCAGTGCAAATTTGCAGACGAAACCTCGCAAGTTCTCTGCCTATTGGCGTGTTCGGCATCTGCGCGGAATGAAAATCCGATGGCCGTTTGCGATCATCCTCGGGGCGAGGTATGAGTCGACAATCAGGGTTCTTGCAACGAAATCGATAAGGAGGCGTCTAGATGAAAAGCCGACGCTCGATTAACAGCTTGTTTGCCGGCGCGCTGCTGCTCGGCCTCAGTGCCCATGCCATTCCGGCGCGAGCGGCCCCCTCGGAGATCGAGAGCGCGGCCATCGACGCCTATGTCTACGGTTACCCGTTGGTCACCATGGAACTGACCCGGCGCAACTTCACCAACGTGGCCGCGCCGAACGGCAAAAGCGCGCCGATGGGCACCTTCGTCAATGTGCCGAAATACCCGGCGGCATCGGACAAGCGGGTGACCGCGCCGAACGCCGATACGCTCTATTCGACGGCATGGATCGACGTGGGCAAGGAACCCTACATCCTGCATGTGCCGGACGAGCACGGCCGTTTCTATCTAATGCCCATGCTGTCCGGGTGGACCGACGTGTTCGCCGATCCCGGCACGCGGACCACCGGCACCGCTTCCGCCGATTTCGCCATCACCGGTCCGGGTTGGCATGGCACGCTCCCACCCGGCATCAAGGCTGAATATAAATCGCCAACCAACATGGTCTGGGTGCTTGGCCGCACCTATTCGACCGGAACGCCGGACGACTACAAGGCCGTCAACGCGATCCAGGCGCAATACAAGCTGACCCCGCTCAGCGCCTGGGGCCATCCCTACACGCCGCCGCGTGGTGTGGTTCATCCCGCATGGAACACCAAGCTGCCGGTGCGGGAGCAGGTCGAATCGATGGACGGCACAGCCTATTTCCGGCTGCTCGGCGAACTGATGAAGACCAACCCACCGGCAGCGGCGGATGCCCCGATGGTCGCCACCCTGGCGAAGATCGGGCTTGTCCCCGGGCAGGATTTCGATCCCGCGAAACTCAGCCCGGCGCAAACCGCCGCCATTCAGGCGGCGCCCCGGCCGGCGCAGGCGTCGATCATGGGACTGCTGAACGAGGTTAAGCTGACCAACGGATGGAGCGTCCTGGTCAACGGTATGGGCGTCTATGGCACCAACTATCGTTTGCGCGCGCTGGTGACCGCGATCGGCCTCGGCGCCAATCGGCCGCAGGATGCGATCTATCCCGTTGGCGCGGTCGACGCCGGCGGCAAGCCATTCGACGGCGCCAACCGTTACGTCATGCACTTTGCGCCAGGGCAGCTTCCGCCGGTGGACGGCTTCTGGTCCCTGACGATGTATGACGACAAGTATTTCTTCGTGCCGAACAGGCTGGACCGCTACACGGTCAGCGCCCGCAACGCGCTGAAGAAAAATGCCGACGGTTCGGTCGATCTCTACCTTCAGGCAAATTCACCCGGCGCGGCGAAAGAGTCGAACTGGCTGCCGACGACCAAAAGCGGCAAGTTCATTCCCATGCTTCGGCTCTACTGGCCGAAGGAGACGGCACCCTCGATCCTGGACGGGACCTGGAAACCACCGCCGATCGAGAAGGTGGGCGCGCCTTAGGAAACCATTTCAAGGGCGCATGTGGAGGATTCGTCGCCACCGGAGATCACTGAATGAAGGAAGCGGTTCCAAGCGGTTCCACACCCTCTTGCCTGCTATGGCGGGACGAATTCAATCATGATGGTGTAGCGACAGGTTTCGTGCCGCCTGGCGGCGTTGCGCATAAGGTAGGTTTGCGCCGAGAAGGTTCCCCCCTTGGCCAGCACGCCGGTGAACTCGTTCCCGGCGGATCAGCCGATAAAGATCGCGACGTCCTCCCTGTTTCTGGTCAGGTTGAAGTAGCAGGAACGATTGCTTGGCGAGAAGAGTATCGACACGGTGCGGCCCGCCGCCGCGTCGAAGGCATAGGCCATGTCATCATAGCCCTTGATGGTGCCCTTTTGTGTCGATGCGGCGTGTCCGGGACCGAATTGGAGCGGAACCACCTTATCGCCGGCGAGGGCGGGTCCACTTGCGATCCACAGAACGGCGATGGGCACCGCCGCATAGCGGGCAAGAGAGCCGGAAATGCGCTTGCGCAAAACAGCGAAGGCAGGTTTTTGGGCTTGTCCTGGCAGGGTAGAACATTCGTGAATCCGAAATTTTATGAAGGGACCGTTTCGGCCTCGGTAGGAGGCAATGGTGCGATCCCGCGAGGGAAACTGCCCCCTGCTACGTGCGCCGCGCCGGTTTCTAGATCCATGGCCGAGGCGGCCAGACGCTGACCGGGTATTGGGCGGACGGGACAAGAACGCGCTGCACCCTTCCTACGGCCACGGCTTCCCCAGCGACAGGTCGGACTGGAGCAGGCGCGTGGTCTTGACCAACGTCCAAGACTGAGGATGTGATGCATTGAAGAACTTGACAGTCCCGACGCAATCTTGAAACTCAACGTAACTGCCCAGGTAGTCGATCGCTGATCGACGGTTGACACGCGAGTCGCGGCATGAGTCAAGCTTCCCATGTCGTTGCCGCCGCCCGATTCCCAATCTGGTTCCGATGCGGGCGCGCCGTCCGGCGAAGCCGCGACG
>CAINEA010000706.1 GCA_903847525.1 uncultured Acetobacteraceae bacterium
CCGAGCGTGATGTGGAGGTCGGCCGCCATGAAGCGCTCGTCGATATAGACGGGGGTTCCGGTGGAGGAGTGGCCCAGGTGACGGTGCGCGGCCAGATCGCGGGCGTCATGATTAACGACGCGGTATTTCGCCGCGATCTCATCGCCGCAGATTTCAAGGATCTCGGCGGGTGTGGCGGCGCGGTGCAGGCCGGTGGCGATCAGGATGGTGATTTCATTCCGCGCGATACCGGCCTCTTCGAGGCGGCGCAGGATCGGCGGCAGCGTCTTGCGGTTGGGCGCCGGGCGGGTGATGTCGCAGATGGAGATCGCCGCGCTGTGCCTGCCATGCGCGAGTTCGACGAGGGAATCGGTGCCGATGGGATTATCGAGCGCAGCTTCGAGCGCGTGCTGCCAGTTCGGCAGGGTGGTGGCCGAACGGGCTTCCAGGAGCTGGCACTGGAAGCGATCAGGGACGTTGATGGCGAGGCCGGCTTTTCCGAAGGCTAGATCGAAGCGCATAAGAAATCACTATCGCAGAACGTTACTGGCGGCGGCTTCGCGGACCAGGCGTTCGGCGTCGGCGGGAAGCAGGTAGCGTTCGGCGACGAGCTTATCAGCGGCGGCTTTCACGGTTTCCACATAACGCTCGTGGGTGCCGTAACGCTCCTCAACTGACGGCCGGGGATCGTGCGCGGCGAACCGTTCGGCTTTGGTTTTCGCGAACGGCATGTAGCCGCCCTGGAAGCCGCAGGCCTGTCCCTTGTAGAAGCCTGCAGGCGTCACGTTCCAGCCAAGGTAGGTGCCGAGCGGGGCCTGCAGGAGCGCGGACGGAATGCCGCTGGTTTCGTTGCCATCGGCGTCCACGCGCGGCACCAGCGCCGGCAGAATCCCTTTGACGAGCGGCGGCTGTCGGGTGATCAGGCCGCTCAGATCGTTTTCGTGAAACTGCGGTCCGAAGTCGTAAACCAGCACGGCGTTGACCATGTTGTCCGGGAGCGGCATGCCGGGGATGGACGGGAAACCCATGGCGGCGCTGGTGGCCGGGACGAGGTCGCTGCGGTCAAGCCGGGGATAGCGGCTGGGCGGTGGCAGGGTACCTTTCACGACCCAGTCGATGAGGGCTTCGGTGATGGCGCGCACGGTATCGGAAGCCGGGTTGGGGTTGTCCGGGAGCAGGCAGCCGCGCGCGGCTGATTCGACCGCGAAACCACCGCGTCCGCCGCCGTGCGTGACGCCGGGATTGTAGTATCGGCGCACGTTTTCGGGCAGCGGGAGATCGGCTTTCGCGTCGGTACCGACGAGGTCCGGCGACATGCGCAGGCCCCAGAGTTCGGAGGAGCCGAAGGTCTCGACGATCTTCGGGCAGGTCTGGGTGGCGCGGCAGCGGTCCAGCAGACTGGCCGTGGAGCGGTGCCGGACCTGGTCTTCGTAATCGGCCCACCAAACGACGGCTTCACTGCCCGCTTCGTAGAGACCCGCGGCACCGCCGGGGATGGCGAATCGGAAGTTCATTGGGTTCTGGCGGGCGGCGATGTTGGGGTTCGCGCCGTCGAAGACAATTCGGCCCTGTTCATCCTGATTGAAGCCGAGATGCAGGAGGCTGCGCAGGTAGTTGCCCGACTGCGATGTGCCAGCGGCGACGGCCCATTTGATGCGGCCCGCGACAGGGTTCGCGGCCGTCGAGTCATAGCGGAGGAACGAGTTCAGATCGCGGGTGGACGCGTAGCCGATGCCGAGGACCAGCGGGTCCTTCGCGGTGTAGACCAGTTCGTAGAGGTACTGGGGATCGAAGCCGCCTTTGAGGCAGACCTTGGCGGGATCGGGCGTACCGGGGAAGGGCGTTTTGGTGCAGTCGGCGAAGGCCCAGTCAGTGGGCGCGATCGGGATGACCATGCCGTTCTCGGTCGCACGTCGGGTGAGCTTGGCCTGCGTTGTATCGAGGGTGACGGGCGGTGGCCGCAGCACGGGATCGCCAATGCCTGCACCCATGGGCAGCGTGGTCTCGGCGGCCTTCATGTTCACCATCCGGACCAGCGCGGGTCCCGTAAGCGGCGAGCCATCGGGATTATGAGCGATGGGCACGGAGATGGTTTGCAGGCCGGCTCGCGGCGAGAGGTCGCCCTGCCAGCCGCTGATCACGCTGACATGGCCTGCGTCGCTCGTGACCACAGCACCGTTGCCGCGGTTCGGCACC
>CAINEA010000707.1 GCA_903847525.1 uncultured Acetobacteraceae bacterium
ACCGGAACCGTCGTCGATAATTGGTATCTATGGGGCGTTAAACACGGCATCGCGCCCTCCTATCCGCCGGTATTCCCGCATGTGGTCGATCCGGCCACGGTTCCATTACCGGCCACGCTGCAGGGGATCGTGCGATGAACCTGAACTTCTTTCTCGGGATCGGCGGTGCACTCGCCGCCGCCGCGGTGATCGGCGTGGTTGGCTACACGGCGGAGCGACCTCCGATGGAGAGCGTTCAGCGCGGATATCGTGGCACCGGCATGGTGGAAATCTATAACCCACGCACCCTTGCCAAGGAATATGCGGCGAATGAAATCCCGGCATCGCTGCCCTCCACCGGCCCCGTAGGACCGCCCGCCGGCCAGGCCTATCAGAACGTGCAGATTCTGAAGGACCTCAGCGTGGGTGAGTTCACCCGGTTGATGGTTTCGATCACAACCTGGGTCGCGCCGGAGCAGGGCTGCGCCTATTGCCACAACACCGACAACATGGCGTCCGACGCCGTGTACACGAAGGTGGTGGCGCGGCGGATGCTGCAGATGGTCAAGCACATCAATGCAGACTGGAAGGATCACGTCGCGGCGACCGGGGTAACATGTTACACCTGCCACCGTGGCCAGCCGGTGCCGGCCAATGTCTGGTTCAACAATCCCGGACCGCCACATCCGGGCGGCGTAATCCCGGTCGGCAAGAACATCGCCACAACCGCAGCGGGCCTGACGTCACTACCCTACGATCCGTTCACGCCGTTCCTGGAAGGCAACGCGGACATTCGCGTCGAGGCAACCACGGCGCTGCCGGGTACCGACAACAAGTCGATCAAACAGACCGACTGGACCTATGCGCTGATGATGCATATGTCGACCGCGCTCGGGGTAAATTGCACCTTTTGCCATAACAGCAGGCAGTTCGCAGACTGGGAGCAGAGTTCGCCCAAGCGGGTGACCGGCTGGTACGGCATCCGGCTGGCGCGCGATATCAACAACAACTTTCTCAATCCGTTGAAGGCCACATTCCCGCCGCATCGGCTTGGTCCGCTCGGCGACGTCGCCAAGGTGAACTGTGCCACCTGTCATAACGGTGTCTTCAAGCCGCTGTTCGGGGTCAGTATGTTGCAGGATTTTCCCGAATTGGCGAAATGAAAGCCGGGTGGCGGCAAGGCAGGGTTGACGCCTGATTGCAACCGGCTGGGTGGTTACGGGCTGCGCAGGGCCTGATGGCTGCGCCGCCGGTATACCGCGCCATGTGACAAGAATACAGCATCCGCCTACAGATCGTCGCGATCGTCCCGCGCCAGCCGCCGCTTCATCCGGCGTAGCGCAAGCCATACCAAAGCGACGACGGGAATGACCGCAAGGCCCGTGCCGGTCTCCGGATCAAGATGCAGGCCTGCACCTTTCGTTGCCTTCAGCATATAGCTGACGAGCCCGACCGTGTAATAGCTGATGGCGACAACGGACAACCCCTCGACCGTCTCCTGCAAGCGTAGTTGCAGCGTTGCCCGACGGTTCATGGAGCGCAAAAGATTGGCATTCTGCTCCTCCAGGGCCACATCCACGCGGGTCCGCAACAGCGTGCCGGCCCGGGCGATACGTGTTTCCAGGGATTCCTTTCGCTTCTCCAAAGCTAGGCAGGTGGCGAGCGCAGGGTCCAATCTTCTGCTGACAAATTCCGCGAAGGTCTGCAACCCCTCGATCCGGCTCTCCCGCAAATCCACGATTCTTTCATGAACCAGCGTGTGGTAGGCGCGCGCCGCCGCGAAGCGGTAGCCGATTTCCGTGGCGATTCTCGCGGTTTCCGCGGCAAGCCCGCTTAATTCCGCCAGTAATGCCTGGTCATCCGACAGGCTCGCGCCGCCTGTCATACGCTCCGCCGCGGCGGCCACGGCGGCTTCCACGCGGCCGATCCGGGGCAGTACCGAACGGGCGAGCGGAAGCGCCAATAGCGCCAGAATGCGATAGGTCTCGATCTCGGCCAACCGCTGCACCATGCGGCCGGTCTGGCGCTCGCTCATTCCGGCATCATATAGGATCATGCGGCCCCAGCCGTCGCCCTGCGTGCGAAAATCGGTCCAGGCACGGGCCAGACCACCGGCCATTTCAGCGCCGGCGAAGGCGGTCACTCCGAACGCCTCGGTCAGACTGGCCTGGTCGGGCTCTTTTTGCCCAACCGCGAGCACCGCGAAATGCAGCCCCACCAGTCGCTCGCCTTCCAGACCTGCAAGCCAGTCCGCCGGCAGTGCCGAGATCGCGGGTTCGGCAAAGGGCGCAGCGTCGGAGCAACCGGCACGAAACACGGTATAGGCAGAAAACTCCGTATGCCGTTCCCACTTCAAATGGAATGGGCCGAGATCGACGCTGTGAAGGACGGCGTCCGGTGCCGGCAGTGGTGCGTCGAACCTCGCGCACAACTCCGCAACGTGCGCCCGCTCTTGCGGACCAGCCGCTTCCCCTGACAGCATCGCCAGATGGGTAGCACGCAACGGCGGGCGCAAGGCTTCTGGTGGGCGGGCATGAAATTCATTGGTCAAAAGCGCCCGCAACGGATGGTCGCGTATCCAGCCAATCTCAGAAAACTGCGTGGGGACCTGGGGCATTGCTCTCGGATCGGAAATTATGGATGCAGAATAACGCAAAACGCAGGTGCATACGATAAATGGTAACTGCCCAGGTAGTCGATCGCTGATCGACGGTTGACACGCGAGTCGCGGCATGAGTCAAGCTTCCCATGTCGTTGCCGCCGCCCGATTCCCAATCTGGTTCCGATGCGGGCGCGCCGTCCGGCGAAGCCGCGACG
>CAINEA010000708.1 GCA_903847525.1 uncultured Acetobacteraceae bacterium
CGAAGCACATGGGCGATATGGATGTGGTTCTTGTAGCCAAAGACCCGAATGGTGATCGGCACCTTCGCTTTCTGACCATCAAGATCAAACAGTCCAGGTTGGACCCTCTATGCCTCCGTCCGATCCCACGATCCGATCGAATCGCAAAATCGCGGAAGATGAACGGTTTTTCGAGGTGTCCGATCGATGACCCATCTTTGCGCTACCCCTGCAGGCCTGGCCGACCGGCGCGATCCGGCCGACTCAGGCTGCGCCGCTTCGTCCAGGGTGCCAACCGGAGGACCTGGAACGTATCGCCATAGCCTTGTTCGTCGTGGATCAGCAGGGTCTGGCCGGGGATGGGTTCGCCCTGTCAGCGCGGGCGCCGCACCTTGCGTTCGATCCGCGTGGTGTGGAGCAGGCTGTAGCGATACCGGTAGGCCCGCCAGCCGGCATAGAAGTGCCCAGGCAACAGCAGGATTTCGGCAAGATCGAAGCATGCCGCGAGGTCGCCCGGCACCGCTTCGACCAGCATGCGCTGGATCGGGAGTGCCTCGTGCGCCCGGCCCTGGGCGCGCAGCGCCCGCACCAGCAGCCGCCACAGGGGCAGCGGGCTTCGCCGCCGGCTAGCCGCGCGCGGCAGGGCCTCGGCTTCCTCCAGACGGTCTTCCGCCAGCAGTGCCACCACCTGCGGCTCCAGCGCCTGCAGGTCTGAATTCATTCTTCGGTGATGCCGAGCGCCGCCAGCAGCGGCTGCAGCTGGGCCGTGTGGGCCTTCCAGCGGCCGGCCGAGGATCGGTAGACCGGCTGGCGCACCTGGTTGACGCTGGCGGTGCGCACGGGGCGTTTGGTTTCATGGAAGCGCAGGCAGGCATCGTTCCAGTCCAGGCCGAGAAATCCGATCATCCGGCGCGCCTGTGCCTCGACATCGTCCACGATGGCTTCGTAGTCCACTTCGAGGAAATGGGAGGACGGCAATACCTTCCGCCAATGCGCCATCAAGGTTTGGTAGCCTCGGTGAAACCGGCCCAGTTCCGATTGGTCGTAGGTGAAGGCCTGCTCGCCGGTGAACAGCTTGCTGTAGCAGGACAGGCAGGTATCCACCGGGTCGCGCCGGCAATGGATGATCCGTGCGTCCGGCAGGATCAGGCGGATCAAACCGGCGTAGAAGAAGTTGGATGGCATCTTGTCCACCACGTACCGGCTGCCACCGGCCAGGGGTGTCACCCGCGCCAGATAGTCGGCTCCGAGCGCGGCGAGTTGCTCCGCCGACAGTTGTGGCACGGTTTCGGGAAACCCGCCGATGCTTTCAACCAGATGCTGGATCTGGTGCAATTCGCCGGCACCATGCACCGCGGGGTGGGAGGCGAGAATCTGCTCCACCAGCGTGGTGCCCGACCGCGGCATGCCGATCACGAACACCGGCAGGGTGGACGCCGCGCCCTGGCCGGCCTTGGACTCTAGCAGGCCGGGGGTGAATATCGTAGCGATCGAGGCGAGCCAGGAGTCTGTCGCGGCCGGGTCGTAATCCGTCGCGGCCCGCTTCGTCCGGTTGCCCTCGTCGAGGTGGTGGAAAGACCGTTCCGAATCACCGATATCGAGGAAGGCCTTGCCCAGTGCGAAGTGCAGCATCATCCGGTCGTTGCGCGACTGGACGCCGCCCGGCGCGAGCATCGCCTGCATGCGCGCAATCGCCGGATCGTCCGCGGTGAACCGGTGCATATCGGCTAGGTTGAACAGCGCCACGGCCGAGTTCGGGAACGTTTCGCGGACGGCCTCGAAGGCGGCCTGTGCTTCCTCCGTGCGGCCGAATTCCATCAGCAGGGTGGCCCGGTTCAGCATCGCCGTTTCCCGTGCGGTACCCGGCAGGGTGATGGCGCGCTCGAATTCGGCCAAGGCGGCATCGAACCTGCCCTGGCCCTGCAGCACCTGGCCGAGGGCGTTATGCGCTTCGGGATTATCCGGCGCCACGGAAACTGTCAGGTTCGCTGTGTCCAGCGCTTCCTTCAGCTGGTCCGCCTGTCTCAGTGCCAGGGCTTTCGCGATCAGTCCGCCCGGGTGCATCGGGGCGAAGCTGAGCAGGGCGTTGAGCCAGCGCAGCGCCTCGCCATGGCGCTGGCGGGATGTTTCGATCGCGGCGAGGTTGATATAGGCATCGGCGAATTGCGGGTTCAGATCGATGGCGATGCGGGCCAGTTCGGCCGCGCGGTCGTAATCGGCGCGGTCGTTCAGCAGGTTGGCGAGATTGCTGTTGGCCTCGGCATAGTTCGGCTTGATGGCCAGGGCCTGCTGCCAGTGGAGTTCGGCCTTGTCCAGCAGGCCAAGACGCTTGCAGGTGTTGGCGAGATTGTTGTGCGCCTCGGCATTGGCCGGCTGCAAGGCCAGCACGCGCTCCAGGCACAGGCGGCTTTCGTCCAGCTTGAACAATTCCTGCAGGACGATGCCGAGATTGTTCCAGGCGCCGGGGAGATTGGGGTTGAGCGCGACCGCGCGACGAGCAGCCTCTTCGGCCTCCGCCAGCAGGCCGCGCTGGCGGCACATCTCCGCGAGGTCGCTGAAATAGACCGCGGGAGCGCGGGGGGCCAGGCAGGCGGTGCGGAGATGGGCGATCGCGACGTCGAGATTGCCATAGGCGTGGGCCATCAGGCCCAGCAGGTGCATGGCGTCGCAGTGGCCAGGCCAGACCGCGAGGATGCGCTGGCAGGCCATTTCCGCCTGATCCGCCTGCCCGGCCTGCCAATGCGCATAGGCGCGGCCGAGGGTTTGACCGATGTCGATGGTTTGGACCGGCGCTTCCGGTTTCCCCGTTGTGTTCATGCTCACCCTGCGGGCTGGCTGAAAGGCTGTGCCTCTGTGTGCGAAGAGGACAACATTAGCCGGCATGCCGTCCAGGGCGACCTAGCCGGTATCACCAGGTATATCGAATGCCGGCGCTGACGGTCTGTGCATTGGCCTTGCTGTCGAAGGCGGCGTCGTAGCCCAGGAACGCCTGCCAGGCGGTGCCGGTCTCCAGGATGGCGTGCGCCCCGATCACCGCTGCGCTGCGACCGATCGACGGATTGGCGACAATGAAGTTGGTGCCCGTTGCCCCGAGGAAGCTGGCGTTCAGTTTGGCCCTGGTGTCGAGCATCTCATACGCCCAGCCCACCTGAAGCGACGGGACAACGGCGTATGTTTCGTCCAACTGGAAGCGGCGATCGGCCTGCACGCCGATCAGGGATTGCAGGCTGCTGATCGAATTGCGGCTGACCTGCATGCCGACCGGGCCGGCGCCGGATTCGGCAAGCGATCCCTGGCCCAGCGCCAGACCGCTCAGCATGACGCTGGGTTCGAAATTCCAGCCGGCGGCATCGACCCGAACGCCGCCCCGTACCGAACCGCCGCCGCCGTTGCCGCTGACATCGCCGTTGGCCGTCGTGCCATAGGCCGAGAGCGTGCGGTGCGCGGTGCCCTCGGTGAACACCGCGCCGGCCTGCGCGTCCACGAAGCCGATGCCGCGCTGGTAGCTGGCATAGAGCTGTACCTGCAGCGATTGACCGCTGTAGTTGGACGCGTTGTTGGCCGAGATATATTGGCTATTGAACCCGATCGCGGCGCCGGCCCGCAGTTCCGGCAATACCAGCCCGTCGATGCCCGCGACGACGCCGCCGGACGAGGCGCTGTAGCCGGGCGTGCTGTCACTGGCGTTATTCAGGTTCAGGAACTGTCCGATCCCCGCCAGCCAGATTGTCGTGCCGCCCGGTCCCTCGGCGTTGTCTGTCCGCGTCGCCGCCGGCGCGCCGCGCCTGGCCTGCAGTTCGCTGTTGATGGCGGACGAAACCATCTGGAAGGTGCTGCGGTTGACCATCAGCGTGTCGTCGTAGATCACCGGGGCCAGTTGCTGCAGGGTCGGCAGGATCTGGCTGGCGCCGAGCGCATAGAGTGGCCCGTAGATCGCTGCCTGACCGTCCGTCATGCGGACCCCGGGCGCCGGCCGGCCACCATCCAGTCCGCTACCCACCGCGGCGGCGCTGCCACCGCCAGCGAAGCTCGCGTAACTGGCGGGTGTGACCAGCAGGTCCACGAAATTGGAGCCATACAGGGCATCGAAACGGGTATTGGCGGCCAGGCCCGCTGGTTCGGTCAGGCCGGAAAAGCTTCCCTGTACGCCGCCCTGAGCATTGATGACCTCGAAACGCTGGCCGATGGAGGGCGTGAAGCTGTTGGTCGCGCTGCCGGTGATGCCACGCAGCAAGGGGACCAACGTGCCACCCGCCGCGAGCGAATTGCCCGCGCCGGTGATGATAAGCCGGCTGAAATTACCCGCCCCCGCGCCGGTGCCGGCACCGTCGATATCGAACTGGGTAGTAGAACCGCTGGCCAGGGTAACCGGGACGGTCACGGTCAGGGTGCCCGGGCTGTTGCCGGGTGCCAGCGTGCCGCCGCTGGCCACGCTGACGCTGCCGCCGATGGTGCCGGTGCCGCGCAGGGTGCCGCCCGAGTTCACCGTTACCGGCGATACGATCGAGCCGTTCACCGAGAGCGTGCCGCCATTGATGGTGGTCGGACCGGTATAGGTGCTGTTGCCGGACAGCACTTCCTTGCCGGCTGTCAGGGTCAGGCCGCCGGTGCCGGAAAGGCCGCCGGAGAACGTGCCGGACGCGTTGGTCAGTGTGAGTGTCTTGCCGCCCAGCAGAACGCTGCCGCTGCCGGACAGGCTGCTGATCTTAAGCCTCCCCTCATTTTCCACCTGATCCGTTGCAGAACAAAAGAAGCTCAAAGTTGGCGCTTAGTTTACGAATAGAATCAGAATCGGCGGCATCGGGTTCGCATTCTTCCTTTTGTCGTAAACCGTTTGCATCGAGC
>CAINEA010000709.1 GCA_903847525.1 uncultured Acetobacteraceae bacterium
CTAAAGCGATCATCCATCTGATCACGGTACTGTAGTTTATGTTGCGACGCACCATGATTCCGCCCTACGCTCACGAATATTGTCAAACAGGGGTCCGGCAGCATGGCTGAGGCAACGCTGATCATCAGCAGCAAGAACTATTCCTCGTGGTCGCTGCGCGGTTATCTGCTGGCAAAACTGTCCGGGTTGGACTTCGAGGAACAGGTGGTCGACCCCACCGACGCCTCCGCGCGCGAAGAATTGCTGCTGCGGTCGTCCTCGATCCTGGTGCCGGCGCTGATCCATGACGGATTTTCGATCTGGGACACGCTGGCGATCGCCGAATACCTGAACGAGTTGAAGCCGAAGGCGCACATGTTCCCCGCCGACAAGCAGGCGCGTGCGCGCTGCCGGTCGATCTCCGGGGAAATGCATTCCGGCTTCAGTGCGCTGCGCTCCACGCTGCCGATGAACATCCGGGCGTTCCGGCCGGGTTTTGTCATCTGGTCCAGCGCGCAGACCGATATCGACCGCATTCTGCTGATCTGGAGGGAATGCCTGGCTACCTGGAAAGGCCCGTACCTGATGGGCGACAGGCTGACGGTGGCGGATGCCATGTACGCACCGGTGGTGCTGCGCTTCATGAGCTACGACGTGAAGCTGGAAGGTGTCTGCGCGGCCTATAGCCAGCAGATCCTGAAATGGCCAGCGCTGGGCGAATGGATCGCCGCCGCGAAATCCGAGCGCGAAGAGGTCGAGGAACTGGAAGTCGAGTTCTGATCCCCCGCGGCCACGAACGATCTATTTTGTGACAGATTAGGGGGCCGCTTCCCTGCCCTTCGCTTTGGTGCGATCATTACGCATGCACTGGAAGCGTTCATGATCCGCCGCGTGTCCCATATCTTCCTGAGCTTCTGGCTCGCCTTGGCATCCGGCCCATCCGGCGCCGGAGTATGGGTCGTGGCCGAAATCGCGACGATTTCGGCCGGCGCGCTGCTGGCACCCATTCCGGCGAGTGCGCAAACCGCACGCCGCAGCGGCGGCTACGGCTTGCCGGGCGGCGGGGCCGGATCCTATGCCGCCCCGAGCCGCCGGCCCTCACCCTCCAGCGGTGGATATGGCGGGGGCAGCCGCGCACCGGGTTACAGCGGCGGGGGCTATTCGGGCGGCGCGTCAGGGGGGGACCGGGCGATATCCCGTCAGGGCTCCGGGGCGGCCCTGCAACAATATCGCGCCGGCCAGCAGGCGGCACCCCCATCAGCACCCCAGCCGGATCGGCGCCCCTCCACCGGATATAACGACCCGTGGGGCGGTGCCGGCGAACGGCGCCCCTCGACCAACGATTACGGCGGTGGTTGGGGCGGCAATCCAGTTCCGGGTTATCGCGGGGGCTTCGGCGGGGGCTATAACCGGAACTACCCATCCTATGTGCCCACCCAGCGCTTTGGTGTGTGGGACGGGCTGCTGCTCTGGAGCCTGCTGAACACGCTCAGCCAGCCCGGACACTCGCAATTCTTCTATTCCAACCAGGACGATCCAGGCTACCGCCAATGGCGGGCGCAGATGGACACGGCGGCCGCGCAGAACCCGGCCTTGCGCGAGAAACTCGCCGAACTCGACCGGCAGATTTCGCAGCTGCAGGGCCAGCCGAAGACACCGGGCAAGCTGCCCCCGGATGTCGCCGGCGGGATCCCCACGCACGCAACACCGGATGACGACGGCAGCACGGTGCTGGTCGTGCTGTTCCTGGCCGTGGGAGGCTTCGGCCTGCTATGGTACTGGCGACGCAAGGGTGCGCAATCGGCCTCGGTTCCTCGCGTGGCAGGCGCGCCCACGGCCCTCGGCGGCAGCGCGCAGACCCGGTTTCGCGTCGGCATGACCTTCCCGGTGGACCCGACGCCGTTCGTGCTGGCCGCCGTCAGCACCAAGGTGACCGGCATCGATGCCGATACCGTCAGCGTGGAGGCCATCGGCGTGCTGATGGATGGCCAGGTTCCCCTGCACCGGCTGTATTTGCCGGGCCGGCACGGCTTCTTCCAGCTACATCTGGGCCGTGACGGCCAGCCGGACGAATGCCGCTATTTTTCGTTGCTCGACGAGGTTTCGCCGGCGAGTCCGGAGGAATGGGGCGTGTGGCTGGACCCCGCCCAGGGCCTGATCGGCTGGCCGCAGTTCGAAACCAAGGATGGCAAGACCTACGATCGCGTCTGGGGCAGCGGCAGCACCCGGATCCCGCCACGCGATATCAGCGAGACGGTGCAGGATCTCAACGGCACCAGCCAACGGGTGATGCATGCTATGCTGTACTCGGGCGCCACCGGTGCCTCTCAGCCGGCGCCGCAGACCGAATACATACTGGTGGCGGCCGTGGAAGAAGCCGGCCAGGCTTGGGTGGAAATCCATGCCGGCATCGACATAAATCCGGCCTCGCTGACCCTGCCGACCGTGAACCTGACGTGACCCCACCCATTTTTCCCTGCTCGGAGATCGCATGAACACGTCATCCCCCAACCTTGCCGCCGGCATCACCTCGGCGCTCGAAACCGGGTTGCCGGAACTGCTGCTGCATTTTGTGACGGTTTTGGTCCTATGGGCAGTCGGCGTGGTGATCTACACAATGGTCACGCCCTATCATGAGCGGGAGTTGATCGACCGCGGCAACACCGCAGCGGGCATCGTGCTCGCGGGCGCGATCATCGCAATCGCCCTGCCGCTCGCGGCGTTGCTGGCGACCAGTGGACAGGTGATCGACATCCTGGTCTGGGGCGTGGTGGCCGTGCTGCTGCAGTTGATCACAATGGGCTTCGTCTCGCTGACACTGCGCGGCCTGCGGCGGCTGGTGGAAGCCGACAATATCGCCGGCGCGGCTGTTGTCGCCGCCGCACAGATCGCGGTCGCGCTGATGAACGCGGCGGCGATGGTACCGAACTGACCGAAACCGGGCGCCCATGACGGGCAACCCATCCTATTCAAAAAAGGAGACAGGATCATGGTTCTACGCTTCATGGGTAATCTGATCGGTGTGAAGGCCAACCAGGCGGTAACCGCCGGCGTGGAGGCACTGATCCGCTGGGATCCGAAATCGGCCACCGAGGCCGAGTTGCGCACGATGGAGCAGCATCTGGACGCGCTCGGCATTCAGGTCGCACAGGCCCGCCAGTCCTATGATCGCGAGCAGAAGGAAGCCGATGCGATCATGGCGCTGTCCACCCAGCGTATGGCCGCGGCCGAACAGCTCCAGGCGCAGGCCGATGCCGCCGCCGATCCGGCACGCAAGGCGTCGCTGGAAAAAAGCCTGACAACGCTGGTGGACATGCTGGAGAAGATGGCGCCGGACGTGGAACGCGAAAAGCAGGACGCGATCGACGCCAAGGGCTTCCTGGAAATGC
>CAINEA010000710.1 GCA_903847525.1 uncultured Acetobacteraceae bacterium
GGCATGGCAGATTCTGTCCGGGGCTGGAGAGTGGCGTCAGCACCCAATCTCTAAGCGATTCCAGATGGTTGTACCATGCCCGTTTCTGAATCCCTGCTATGCGGTGAATAAGATGGGTTAGGTGTCAGCGGAACAGGAAACTATACGTCTGAACATTATGTTGGTGTCCTACAGCAGGACCTAGCGGCGACCTTGAAGGATAATACCGCCTGTAAGCTAAAGGTTTTTATGACCCTTCAAGAAAAAATGTTGACTGCCGGTGTCGCTACTGGCTGGAACATGTCGTCCGTACAGGCTGAATCTTTACGGCTCCGGCTGGCACCGATTTTTCCGAAGCCGCCTATCTTTATCAAGTGCCGGACGATGGCACCTGACTGCGAGCGACTTGCTTATGTGGTTTACGATGTGTTGCATGGTGCTGCTTGGCCGGTCACCGAACCGATGACGGCGAGGGGTGGTAACGTCATGATGACAGGTGAGCGCGGGATCGTGGTAATTTCGACCAGTGCTTCCGCCAGAAAGTTGAAAGACGCGCTACAGGCGGGGGATGTTGGTGGGTTGCCTGCCGAACTGGACGGTCACGGAAATGACCAGCAAATTCTTATCAATATTGGGGATAGACCTTAGATCGGGTGGTAACCCCAGGCATGCGGGGCAGAAAAACTGCCCGCCAAGCGACGGCGTCGCCGACTACGTGTCGTAAGTTGAACAACTGACGCGGCCAGATTGCGGCCTAAAATTCCGCATCGGCGGTGAAACCAAACCTCTTGATTGGTGTCGAGAGCGGATAGAAAGTCACGGTAAAACTGATCTCGGAAGCGTCGGTGACAGATGCGGTCACCCCTTCCGGCAGACCCGGGAATGTCAATTTGGGAGTGATGCGCATCGCGACAGGAAAAATCACACGGTAAGAATTTGGTGCGATCTCAATCTGCAGTGGCTGACTAGGAATATCGGTCCTTACCGTTGTTTGCACAACGTCCTTGTTCAGTATGTCCAAAATTGTAGCTGCAATCTTTCCTTGATCTTGGGAGGTATCACGATTGCGTAGCTGACCGAGTGCTGCGTTCGCTTGTGACAGTCGTTGATATTGATTGATGAGTGCGGTCAAGACTGTGTCGCGCCTTCCCGCAGCGTCCAGCTTTCCGTTAAAAGATTCGAGCAGTTTTAGAGTAGCATTCTGGGCCGTCGCGGCTGCCATGATCGAGTCGACGCGCGCTTCAACCCGTCCTGACTGTTGATCGGAAGTGAGTTGATGCTTGAGATTCTCGTATCCCGCAAAAGACCCGAACACGACACCCACGCCAGCTAAAATCGGCAAAATCACCGATACTGTGAAACTCCACGGATATGTGCGCAGCAGTTCCCAGAACATGCGACACCTCAACAACACATCACCAGGAAGAAAGGCCCGCCGCCTTACGGCAGCAGGCCCCATTTCCTTGACGGTCATCGCCGTCCCCAGCTGCACCGTATTGCGATCTTACACAGGCTTCGCCGAGTCGCAAGCTGAAAATTTCCTTGTCAAAATATCCCGGCGAGCGCGAGAGGCAGGGCCTCTCGCATGGCGCGACAGCGCCACTTGTGCCCCATTGGCAATGCTTTCAACGCACTGTCATGAAATTCTCGACGTGAGTCAGAGGTTGGGGCATCATCTCGGGTGGCGCGGGTGATTCGTCAGAGTCCCCGAGTTGCCGTCTTGTCCACCAATCTGAGAAGAAAGACCCCAGACAGCAAAAACCCCGCTCAAAAGCGGGGCTGCATTTTCCGGCCGAGGCCGGGGAAACTCGGTGACCTTGCGACCCCGAGATTCCCCCAAATCAGGCCGCCAGTCAAGCGAAAACCCTATTTCCGCTGATGGATGGTTTTGTGCCGATTTTCCGACCCCTTCGGGTGGGTTGCGCTGGCAACTCGAACGGAGAAAGCATGTCTGAAACCATCCGATTGCCGAATCACCTACGGCCTCGCCGCGAGAAGGTGTTCGGTCCCGCGCGCGGTATCTCGCTCGCTCGACCGCAACGCGAAGACCCGTATCATCGTCTTCGCGAAGGCGTGGAACGCCAAGCACGAGCAGCCAGGTCAGCACAGAGGCCCCCTCACTCGCGCCACTCACGAGGTGCTTGAGGCGCTGCTATGGGGCTTCCACAACAGCAAGAGCGGTTTGTGTTTCCCCAGCTACGAGGCGATCGCCAAGAAGGCCGAGTGGTGCCGGGATACCGTCTATGAGGGGTTACCAGACGATCTGTTCAAAATCGTGCGGTAAGAGGGCACATGGCAGGAACCGGCGACTATCCGGGCGGCCAATCGACCTCAGGGGCGATTTGATGTGAGGATTTCGGAATCTGCAAGACTCTGATTCCGCTAGCATTCCGCGCTAGCGTACGATTTTGAACAGATCGTCTGACGACCCCAAATCTGAAGAAATCGGTCGCCATCGCGCCAGAATGTGATCTGGCTCACATTTTTTCCGGCGCCGCCGCGCCATTGTGGGGAACCGGTCGGTGTGTCCCCAACAGATCCGCCCACTGGTGGGGCCCTTGTGGCCTCGGTCAACCCGGACCACCCTTGCGGCTCAGCCACACCCCTGGCTGAGCCGCACTTTTATGTGGCGTCTTCGTTCCACGTCCGCCCGTCCCGCTCGATCGGCGCGATGTCAGTGCCAGATGTTGGGCAGCGGGGCCGAGCTGTAGCCGGACACGAAGTCCTTTCTGGCGCTGTGGGTCAGGTCGAACACGTGCCGATGCACCGCCCCTATGTTGGCGCCGTAGACGTGGATACTGATCGACGGCCGGTCGGTCAGGGCGTTGCGCACCTCGTGCACGTCGCCGAGCGCTGGGGACACCGCTGCGACCTCCCCCGGTTTCAGCGTACTCCGTTCGGTTGGCATGATCCGTCCGCTCGCGGGATCGAGGTCGTAGCGCTGCTCCGCCTCCATCCCCCGGAGCATACCGATCAGGCCCCAGACGGTGTGGTCATGCACCGGCGTGTGCTGTCCCGGCCCCCAAACGAAGCTGACGACCGAGAACCGCTGATACGGGTCGCACCACAGCAGATGCTGCTGATAGCGGGCCAGATCGGCGGCGGCGCTGGCCTCCGGCAGCCAGTCGTCCCGCGCCACGAGGGCGCGCAGCAAAGCCGAACCCTGGGTCAGCATCGCCGTCTCATTGCCGCCGTGGTTGTCCACCAGCGACGTGAAACCGCAAACGAACCGCCGCAGGCGCGCGGGCACCGCCCTCAGGCCCGCTTGATGTTGGAGCGCTTGACGTGGTCGAGGTTCGCGCCCTCGATCCGCACCAACTTGGTCAGGGTGTCGCGGTTGGGGGAGTGCACGACGCCGACATCGTAGAAATGCGCGTCGCCGGGTCGCAGGACATAGGACCGCTCCGGCTCCACCAGCGTCGGGCTGGCGCCGTCGCCCTTCTTGACGATGCGCCAGTCGATCATTTCCGTGTCGCCAACCGCCAACCCGTATATCGCCCAGCTCGAGCCGTGATCGTGGGGCTCCCCATGCGCCGGGGTCACATACACATGCCCGCAGACGCAGAAGCCCAACTCCGGGTCCTCGTACAGCACCTTGCGGGGACGGCATTGTTCGACGGTCAAATGCTGGGTGACGAATTCCTTGTCCAGCAGGACCTTGGACACCAGCGCGCAGACTGCCTGCTTACCGGCCGGTCCGGGATCAGCCTTGAGGGCGCCGCGAATGTCGCTGCTCAGTTGCTCCAACGTGTAGGCCATTGGTTTTCTCCTCCCATTATGGGGTTATCGAGGAACTCTTTCTAAGTATCTCCCGACTCAGAGGACGAACGCAACCTTGGATTCGGGTGGGCTGGGCAGATCGGACCATGCCGATTAGGCTGCCCGCGAGGAAACCCCGGGAGAATAGCCGCCATGACCATGGACTGGACCAAGCTGGTCGCCGACCTGGAACGCTTGCTGAAGCTCCGCACCCCGCCCTTCGGCATGAAGCTGTTCGAAAAGGCCGCGGACATGGAGGCGATCCCCCGCATCCGCCGCCCCAAAGCCGTCCACACCACCGACCAAATCGTCGCCCAGGCCGCTCGGCTTGGCTGGACCGTGGGGATCACCGCCGACAATTTGGCCGGGGCGCAATGCCGGGCGGTGATCGGGCTGGGCAACGCCAAGGACGCGGAATGGGCATCAGGCCAGCGGATGGTCGGGGTCTGGTACGCGACGCCGGAGGACTCCGGCCCGCATCAGGCCGCGATGCACTGCGTCCCGGATGGCCAGTTCGAGGCGATGGCCGTGTCGCCTTTGTCCAGCGGCCGGCTGGACCCGCCCGACATCGCGCTGTTCTACGCCACCCCCGGCGCGATGATGTATTTCATCAACGGCCTGCAATGGTCCGGCTACAAGCGCTTCGACGGGAGCGTGGTGGGCGAAAGCGCCTGCGCCGACTCCTGGGGCCGCGCGCTGAAAACGCGCGAGCCGAGCCTGTCGATCCCGTGCTTCGCGGAGCGGCGGTATGGCGGGGTGCTGGACGATGAGATGCTGATGGCCCTGCCGCCCGAACATCTGGCAAAGGCGATCAAGGGAATGGAGGCGCTGTCGAAGAACGGACTGCGCTATCCGTTCCCGCAGTATGGGATCCAGCAGGATGCTCGGGCGGGGCTAGGGGTTAGTTACGAGAAGAAGTAGCAGGTGGGGCGATGGAGGGCGCTTCGCGGCCGCCAGTCAGTATCCACCCTCCGCTTAGAGCGTGATCGCCTGAGGTTGACCCGTCGAAGGCGTGAATCTCGCGATCAAACAAA
>CAINEA010000711.1 GCA_903847525.1 uncultured Acetobacteraceae bacterium
ATATCGTCTCCTAGATCATGTTCATGATTTTAGGTTGCTTCACCTAAAATCATGAACATGATCTTTCATCAATGAGTTAGAGTGGGAGGGGACGGCAAAACCAACCCCTTCCGATCCGAAAGCCCTCAGTTCACGTCGGTCTTCAGCACCAGACGCCCGGTCACCTTGCCGTCGCGCAGCGCCATCAGCGCGTCGTTGGCATCGCGTTGCGGCACCGTGGACACTGGCAGCGCCTCCAGCTTGCCGTCCTGCGCCAGCTTCACCAGTTCGCGCAGTTCCTTCACGTTGCCAACGTAGCTGCCGCGGATCGTCAGTGCACGCATCGCCATGATCGGCAGCGCCAGGCGCAGCTCGCCGCCGAACAGTCCGACCTGGATCAGCTTGCCGCCCTTGCGCAGCGCTCCAAAGGCGAAATTCGCCGTCGCCGTGCCGTTCACCAGGTCGATCACCGCTTCCACCGGCCCGCCGGCGGCCTCGATGATGCGCTGGGTGGCGCCCTCGCCGCTGGCATTCACCGTCTTGGTCGCGCCGGATTTCGTGGCGGTGGCCAACTTCTCGTCGGTCACGTCCACCGAGATGATGTTGCGATGGCCCATCGCCTTCAGGATGGCGATCGCGTTCAGCCCGAGACCGCCGGCGCCGACCACGACGATCGGCTCGTCGGCCGGCATCGGCATGACCTTCTTGATGGCGGAGAACACCGTGATGCCCGAACAGGCATAGGTCGCCGCGACCGCCGGATCCAGTGTGCCGGGGTCCACAAGGTGGCGTGGATGCGGTGCGACGACATGCGAGCCGTAGCCGCCGTTCTGAAACACGCCAAGCGCGGCGCCGACCTGGCACATGTTGTCCTCGTCGGCCAGGCACTTCTCGCAATGGCCGCAGCCGAGCCACGGATAGACGATGCGCAGATCGCCTTCCTGCACGCCCATGCCCTTCGCGTCCGGCCCGAGCTTGCGCACGCGGCCGACGATCTCATGGCCCATCGCCAGCGGCAGCTTCACGCCACGATCGGCCAGCGACATCTTCTGCCCGCCGCCGACATCGTAATAGCCTTCCCAGATATGCAGGTCGGAATGGCAGACACCGCAATGGGTCACTTCGATCAGCACCTCGGTGCCCTTCGGCTCCGGCGTCGGCATCTCGATTTCCTTGAGGGGCTTTCCACTCTCAACCACGGCAAAGGCGCGCATCTGTTTTCTCCAATTGTCAGATTGGGGGAGGGATAAACCCTGCCCCGTTCAGGTCAAGCCTTCAGCACTTCGGGGTTGGTCACCCGCACCAGCTTGCCGTCGAGGAAACCCAGCGCGTTCTCCAGCATCTGCGGATAGAACCCGTCCCACGTCTCCTGCACGCCGTAGCCCATGTGCGGCATCAGCACGGTGTTCGGCGCCTTGCGCAGCGGATCGTTGGCCGGAAGCGGCTCGCGGTCGAACACGTCCAGCGCCGCCACGATCCGCCGCTCGTTCAGCGCCGCCAGCAATGCCGCGGCATCGACGATCGGGCCGCGCGAGGTATTGATCAGGATCGCGCCCGGCTTCATCCGGGCGATGTCCGCCGCACCCACCAGCCCGCGCGAACGCGGCGACAGCACCAGATGGATGCTGACCGCGTCCGAGCGCGACATAAGCTCGTCCTTCGACACCAGCTTCACGCCGACCTCGGCTGCCCGCTCCGCGGTCAAATTCGTGCTCCAGGCAATCACGTCCATACGCAGCGCCTTGCAATAGGTCGCCATGTAGCCGCCCAGCCGCCCGAGCCCCATGATCCCCATGGTCTTGCCAGCCAGGCCGATCCCGACCGGCACGCCCTGTTGGAACGTGCCGGAACGCATATTGGCATCGCCCGTGGGAATGCCCCGCGCGGCCGCCAGCAGCAGCCCGAGTGCGAGTTCCGCCGTTGCGCTGTCGGCATAGCCGCCGCCCTGGGTGTTGCATACGGGAATGCCGCGCGCGGTGCATGCTGCGGTGTCCAGAGAGGCGTTCCGTGCGCCGGTCATTGCGAGCATGCGCAGTTTTGGTAGGCGATTGATCAGGCTGGCCGGCAGCGGCGTGCGCTCGCGCATCGACAGCACGATGTCGAATGGGGCGAGCTTTACCACCGCGTCGTCCTCATCGGCGAAGGCATCGGCGAAGAAGGTCACGTCGGCGCGGGACTCTAGCTTCGCCCAGTCGGCATTGGCGCGCGCCACGCCCTGCCAGTCGTCGAGCACCGCCACCTTCACTGTGTTGGACATGTCGTTCCCCCTGTCGTTTGCGGACGCAGGGTGGAACGAGGACCGGCGCCGCGCAAGGGAGCGGCGACACTTGCCGGAAACACCCCGTGATGGTCTTTTCCCGCCAGCATTTGGAGAAGCCGCATGACCAAAGTAGCCGTTATCGGCGCCGGACTGATCGGGCGCGCCTGGTCGATCGTTTTCGCCCGGGCCGGGTTCGAGGTGGCGCTGTGGGACAAGTTCCCCGAGACAATCCCCCCTGCCCTCGATTACATCGCGGAGCGGCTGCCCGAGTTGCGCGAGGCCGGATTGCTGGCCGATGAACCCGCGACCGTACTTGCGCGCATCCGCCCCGCCGCGACCATCGTCGAAGCGGTTGCCGGCGTCGATTACGTTCAGGAGAACGGGCCCGAGCGCATTCCTGAAAAGCAAGACCTTTTCGCCGAACTCGACCGCCACGCCGCGCCGCATGTGGTGCTCGCCAGTTCCACCTCCGGCATCCCGGCCAGCGAGTTCACCGGCAATCTGCCCGGCCGCGGCCGTTGCCTGGTCGCGCATCCGGTCAACCCGCCCTATCTGATCCCCCTCGTGGAAATCTGCCCCGCGCCCTGGACCGCCGACTGGGCCGTCGCGAAAGCCCGCGAGATCATGGAACAGGCGAAGCAGGTGCCCGCCACCATCAACCGCGAGGTGCAGGGCTTCGTGCTGAACCGGTTGCAGGGCGCCCTGCTGGCAGAGGCGTTCCGGCTGATCGATGACGGTCTGATCACCCCGGAAGACCTGGACGCCACCGTGAAGCACGGCCTCGGCCTGCGCTGGTCGTTCATGGGACCGTTGGAAACGATCGACCTGAACGCCCCCGGCGGACTGGCCGATTACTGCGCCCGCTACGGCGGTCTGTATGCCGATCTGCAGGCACAGATGACCCCACACGAATGGACACCGGATCTGGTCGGCAAACTGCACGCCGCCCAGCGCGAGGTCCTGCCGCTGAACATGCAGGGCGTACGCCAGGAATGGCGCGACCGCCGGCTGATGGCTCTGCTGGCGCACAAGGCGGGGCAGCCGGAGTAGGAAGAAAGGCCAGGGGCAGAGCCCCTGGCCTTTCTTCCTTATTCAGCAGCCGCGCGCATGGTCTTGAACGCCGGCATCACTTCCTTCGCGAAGCGGTCCAACTGTTCCAGCGCCACGGCGAGCGGGGTGCCGAGGGGCAGGCTGCAGCTGATGCGTTCCAGGCCGGGATAGCGTTTTTCCACCGCTTTCAGCTGCTCGATGATATCCGCGGCCGTGCCTGTCAGGAAGCCGCCGGCGGCCACCGCGTCCTCGATCCGCGGCAGCTTGGTGATCGCGGCCAGCTTGGGATCGCGCATGGCGGCGATCTGCTCGTCGCTCAGCGCGCGCACCAGGCGCAGCTCGCCGAACATCTTCATGTTTTCTTCGTAGTATTTGCCGGCGGCCTTCATGCCGGCCTCCCGGCTCTCGGCGATATGGAATTGGAACCCGAGCGACAGCCGCTCACCGATTTCAATGTGCTTGCCGGCGCGGGCATAGGCAGCCTGAAATTCGGTCATGTGCCGATCCACCGCGCCGCCCTCGGCCGAGCCGCCGCCGATCACGCCGGAGATGCCGTGCTTGGCCATGAAGTCGAACGCGCGGACCGAGCCGCTCTGGATCGGCTGCCAGCATTCCACCGGCAGGCGCATCGGGCGCGGCACCAGGGTGATTTCCGTCAGCGTGTAGCCGCGATAGGGCACTTCCGGCGGGATCGTGAAGAAGCGGCCCTTGTGGGAGAATTTTTCCTGGTTGAACGCCTTGAACACCACATCCACGCCTTCCTCGAACATTTCGCGGTTGGCGTCCTGGTCGATCAGCGGCGAGCCGAAGCTCTCCACTTCCCGGGTGTGATAGCCGCGCGCCACGCCGAAGATCACCCGCCCGCCGCTGAGGATGTCGGCCATCGCATAATCTTCCGCCAGCCGCAGAGGATGCCACATCGGCACGACATTGAAGACGCAGCCGATCTTAAGGTTCTTGGTATGGTTGGTCAGGTGCATCGCCAT
>CAINEA010000712.1 GCA_903847525.1 uncultured Acetobacteraceae bacterium
CACCACCGGGTATCGCCTGGTGTCGCTCAACGCCCATACCGGCCAGCCGATCCAGTCCTTCGGCGAGCATGGCGTGGTGGACCTCAAAGTCGGCGCCTATCACGGCGTGCTGGGCAAACCCGGCGAATATCAGCAGATCGACCTGGTGACCGGCGAAATCGGCCTGCACACCACGCCGACGGTGGTCAACAACACCATCCTGATCGGTTCGTCCTTCAAGGAAGGCTCGCAGCCCCTGGAGCAGAACAACACCAAGGGCCTGACGCGCGCCTTCGACGCCAAGACCGGCAAGATGCTCTGGGTCTTCCACAATATCCCGCAGCAGGGCGAGCCCGGCTATGAGAGCTGGGAAAAGAACTCGGCCGACTTCAACGGCAACACCGGCACCTGGGCCTCCATGACCGTGGACCGCGAAGCGGGCCTGGTTTATGTGCCGGTCGAAGATCCGACCAACGACGCTTACGGCGGCAATCGCCCCGGCAATGATCTCTATGGCGACAGCATCGTCTGCCTGGACATCCATACCGGCAAGTTGAAGTGGTACTATCAGGTCACTCATCATCCCATCTGGGACTACGACATGTCGTCGCCGCCGCTGCTGGCCGACATCGTGGTGGACGGCAAGCCGGTCAAGGCCGTCGCCGTGCCGACCAAGCAGGCGTTCCTCTATATGTTCGACCGCATCACCGGCAAGCCGATCTGGCCGATCGTCGAAAAGCCGGTGCCGCAGTCCACGGTGCCTGGCGAAAAGACCGCCAAGACCCAGCCCTTCCCGACCAAGCCGGCGGCCTATTCGCGTCAGGCCATCGGGAACGATGATCTGATCGACTTCACGCCGGAGCTGCGCGCCAAGGCGGTCGACATCATCAAGAAGTATTACAAGATGGCCCCGATGTTCGGGCCTTCGGTGGCCTCCAAGGTCGGCGGTCCCTATGCCACGCTGGATATCGGCGGCCTGGCGGGCGGCACCAACTGGCCGGGCGCCGGCTTCAATCCGGAAACCCATGTCGCGTTCCTGCCCGCGCTCAACGCCGGCATTTCGCTCATGGGCCTGGTCGAGCCTCCGGCCGGCCTGACCGACAATCGCTATCTCGAAGGCGTTGCCGGCCAGCCCTTCCGCATCGGCGCCGGTCCCGGTTTCGGTTCGGCTTCGGACGCCCCCAAGGTCAGCACCGACGATCAGCGTCTGGCTTCCGCCCTGGCGGCCCATCCGCAGACCGCGGTCGAAGAGCCGCCGCCGCGGTCGGTTGACGGACTTCCCTTCGTCAAGCCGCCCTATGGCACGCTGACCGCCATCGACATGGACAAGGGTGAAATCACCTGGCAGGTCGCGCATGGCGACACGCCCGATGAGATCAAGAACAACCCGGCCCTCAAGGGACTCAATATTCCCAAGACCGGCCAGGCGGGCAATGTCGGCGAAGTCGTCCTCAAGTCCATCGTCGTGATGGGCGATCCGTCCTTCTCGACCTCCGCGGGTCATCCGCGCGGCGCCATGCTGCGCGCCTATGACCAGAAGACCGGCAATCAGGTCGGCGAAGTCTGGATGCCAGCGCCGCAGAGCGGTTCGCCGATGTCCTACAGCTATGATGGCAAGCAGTACATCATCGTGGCGGTCTCGGGCGGCAACATCTCGGGCACCTACCTGGCGTTCAGCCTGCCGGGCGGCGGCTGATCGCGGTTGCCTCGATAGCGTAAAGCACGGGCCGCTCCTCACGGGGCGGCCCGTTTGCTTTTGGGGACTTTCTTGACGGTCCCGGCGCGCGCCGCCACACTTGGCGGAGATGAGAAAATCCTTCTTCAGCAGCAGCCTGGTCGCCGTCGCGCTGGCGGGGCTTTCCTGCGGCGCGGCGCAGGCCGTGGAAATTCCCTATAGCGCC
>CAINEA010000713.1 GCA_903847525.1 uncultured Acetobacteraceae bacterium
CCGGCAGCGTCAGTGGTCCGACCTCGGTGAGCCTGACTGCGGCCTCGGGAGGCATTACCGAGAGCGGCGCACTGCTGACGGGCAGCTTATCGGGTAATTCCGTTGGCGATGTGTCGCTTGCTCAGGCAGCCAATCGGATTGCAACGGTGGCTGGTTTCACGGTTTCCGACGGCAGCTTCGTTTTGGCTGACGGCGCAGCTTTGTTGGTCTCCGCGCCTGTGAAGGTGGGTTCCGGCAGGACGCTTTCATTCGCGGCAGATCATTTCATAATCGGATCTTTGGGCGCGCTGGTCTCCCCCAGCGGACTTGTTGAGTTGGGCCCGCTATCGCCCGGACACTCGCTGACAGTTGACTCGACCAGTCTTGGCTTGATTACCGCGAGTACTGTTCGCTTTGGCCAGAGCGTCGCAGGCGGCGGCGTCAAGGCTGCCAGTATCGACGTTAGCGGGAACGTGACGTCGGCCGGTAGGCTCGATTTGGTTGCGTCTGGTGCGATTATCCAATCCGCAGGCGTGTTGAATGTCGCGGCACTGTCCGGCTCGTCCAATGGGGCCGATTTTGCCCAGGTCGGCAATACGATCGCGGTGCTGGGTAATTTCGATGCGGGTAGCGGCACCTTTGTGCTTCGGGACCAGTCGGCGCTGAACGTGACGGGCCAGGTTTCTGGATCCGGCATCAGATTGGCCACGGATTCATCGCTGCAGGTGTCGGGTGTGCTGAACGCGGGCGGAGCCGGCACGGTGGACCTGTCCGCTATGAACGTCACGCAAACAGCGGGGCAGATTATCGCGGGATCACTGAACAGCAGCGGCGGGGTGGGCGGAAGCGTGTCTTTGACGCAGGCCAATAATCAGATTGGCACGCTCGGCACGTTCACGACCAAGGGAGGCTTCACGCTGGATGATGCTCGCTCGCTAATTGTGAGTGGCGCAATCACCGACAGTCAATTCGTGACTTTGCGCGACCACGGCTTTGCGTTGACAATTGCCTCGGGCGGCAGCGTGTCCGCGCCGGTGGTGACGTTGGCTGGCGATGTTATCGTCGTGACCGGTAGCGTCAGTGGTCCAACCTCGGCAACATTGGCTGCAACTCGCAGCATTGATATTCCGGGCAGTCTCAGCGGCGGGGTGATCACGACCAACGCCGGCACAGGCATAACCGAAACTGGCAGCGTGACCACGGCGACGCTGGCTGGCAGTGGCGGCTCCGCATCGTTCAATGGGTCCAACCATATAAGCAATCTCGACGCGTTCACGACGAAGACCGGGCTCTCGCTGACGGATAGCCAGGCGCTGACTGTGGTGGGCGCGGTAACGGACAGTTCTTTCGTAACGCTGAACGATTCCGGCTTCGCACTGACGATTGCCCCTGGTGCCAGCGTGACGGCACCCACTGTCTCGCTGGTCGGCTCCAGTATAAGCGTATACGGCAGCGTCAGTGGCCCGACATCCGTGGGGTTGGCTTCGACTGGTTCGATTGCCATTGTCGGCAGCCTGAGTGGTGGGATCGTCACGACAACGGCCGGGAGCACGATCACCGAGCCGGGCAGTCTGACCGCGGCAACACTGACCGGTATCGCCGGGTCGGCGCAGTTCACCGGTACGAACCAGATTGCCAGCGTCGGAAATTTCGCGGCCGGTTCAGATTTCACATTGAGCGACGGGCGTAGCGTGACCATTGCGGGCACCGTCATGGGCAACAATGTGGCTTTCGGCGTCAATGGGAGCCTCGCTGATAGCGGCGCCCTGCAGGCAGCAACGCTCAATATTAACGCCAGCGGCGGGGTTTCCGTCAGCGGATTTGCCCAGGGGACTTCCTCCATCGTTCTCACCGCAGGAAGTGGTGTCGACATCGCCGGCACTTTGGCCGGTGGCTCGATCGCTCTGAACGCCGGTACCAGCATCAGCGCGTCCGGGAATATCTCGGGGAGCACGATCGACGCTACAGGCGGCAACTCGTTCCACGAGAGCGACGCGTCGATCACGGCTGCAACGATCCGTGCAACCGCGCCCGCCCTATCGCTGAATGGCGGTTCGATAACCACGGGCAGCACTCCGGTACCTGGAGGCACATTGAGCGTTGGCCAAATTCCAGACGGCAGTGGACAGGGCCTGTTCCTGAATGCGGACAGTCTGACGCAGTCGGGAACGACCCGCGTCAACGCCAATGGTGCTGACGGCACGATCCGCATCGGCTCACGGGCGGGCGGCGCCGGAGTGTCGACGAACTTCAATGACCTTCAGGCGGCCACCAGCAAGCTGTTCTTAGTTCTGGGTTCGGGTTCGGCCTCCGGCGCAATTACAACCCAGGGATTGGAGATTGCCTACAGCGCCGGGGGAGGAGCCAATCTCAGCGGCTCGGTCAATGGCCGGTCGGGTTCGGGCGCTGCATCGGCGTCGTTCATTACACCGGCTATCAGCGGCGATTATCGGATCAACGGATGTGAGATTGCATCGACAATATGTACCGTTGGCCTCGTAATCCGGCCGCCTGCAGTGTTCCTGTTGACGGATCTCGGTTTCCTGCAGTTCTCTACCTCCTCCTCGGGTTCTTCGGGCTCCTCGTCGAGTGGTACACGCTCAGCTTCCTTCTCGATCTTTCCCGTGACCGATACGGGCTTTGACAGTTCGTCCGATCGCGACAAGGATCTTGATGATCTTCTGCCTGATATTGCGGATCGGGATTTCTGAGCATGCTGAGGATGCGTTTGCACCTGAAGCGTAATTGGCTCGCTTTGATCAGCTTGGGGATGTCCCTGTCGGCAGTGAGCATCTTGCTCGACGCGTGTGCGGTGCCGCCGGATAGCGCGTATGTGTCGGGCCGAGCCTCACGCAAGAGCGGTGCGGGTATTGCGCTCGGCAACGATGCGGCTGGAAAGACCTGTGAACAACAGAGCCAGAACAGTGGCGACGCGTTTATCTTCTGCGGTGAATGGACCCAGCCCAGTGCTCATGTGACCTCGGGCACAGCTGGTACGCTGGCAGATCTGGCGACCACCAGTTCCTGGCGAACCGGTCTCAATCACAAGTACGACTGTTCAGCGCCACGTTCGGTCAGCATGCTGGGTACCGAGCCAGCGTTGGTGATGGACTGTACGCGAAAGATCGGTGGCTGGCCGCAGGTTGCGGTAGTGGCCTTGGTAGGTGGCAAAGCCTATTTCGCCGACGGGTTGCAACCGGAATTGCCGGTGATCGAGCGCTCCATCGGTATCCTTTCCGGACGCATTTCCGCGGAAGCGGCCGCGTCGTCCGCGAGTTCAAATTCCGGACAAGGGCTGGCAGCCGAGCGGCTGGCTGCGCAAACTTTCAGCTCCAGCGATATCGGCCAGTACGAGCAATTGATGACGGCCGGCACGATCGCCAACCGGACGCAGAATTATATCTCCGCCGAGAAAGCCTATCGTGCGGCTTATGTCCTGCAGCAGAAGGTGCTCGGGCCCAACAATCCGAATACCGCGCTGCCGTTGATGCACGAGGCTATCCAGCTTTCCAACCAGGGACGCTATCCGGAGGCGGACGGACTGTTCGCCAAGGCGGATCCTTTGGTCAATTCGCCGGACATCAACGACAAGGCGGCCAAGGCCCGCCTGGCCCATTACCGGGCCTTGAACTACATCAACCAGAACAAGCTGCCTGAGGCGTTGGCATATTGCGATCAGGCGGAAGCCGAATATTCCCGTCTGCTACCGGCCAAACTGCTGACGGCGAAGGCAACCCAACCGGCCGGCGGCGCGGCCGGTGCGCTCGCCGAAAAGCTGGCTGACCAAGATCTGCTAACCGACCCGATCGCCGAGGCGGCCTTGATGGGCGTGATCGAGACACGCCGCAATCGTGCCAATATCTATAAATGGCAGGGGCGTCTGGCCGAGAGTGCCGCCTCGGCAGACAGTGCGATGCAGCTGGTGCGGGCACGCGGTTGGTCGCAACCGGTTGTGACCGCCCGTTTGTTGAGAACCTCTGCCGAAATTTCACGGGCCGAAGGAAATGACGACGCGGCGCTCAGCGCATTGTCGCAATCTGCCACCGCGTTCAATCGTTTCATTCCGGGCGCGCGTCCTGGCGCGGATACCGAGTTGCTGCGTGCCTCCGTGCTCATGCGAAGCGGCCGCGTTTCGGATGCCGTGGCTGCCTGCCGAGGCGCGGTCAAATCCTTGCGGGGTTTGAATGTCGGGGCTTCGACCAGCCTCATCGATCCTTGCCTTGCGGCCTACGCTGCCCTAACAGCCCAGGATCCGGCGCATAGCCAGGAGTTGCTTGCTGAGATGTTCGAGGCGGCCCAGTTGGGCCAGAGTGGCATTACCAGCCAGCAGATCGCCCGCGCCACCGCGCGTCTGGCGGAAAATGCCCGGGATCCCCGCGTGGGTGAGGCAATCCGCCGGCGGGAAAGTGTCTCCAATACGCTGGGCGAACTCTATCGGCAGCGCGATGCGCTTGAACAGACGCGGCGCTCGGGCGTGCAGCCGAACGAGGAGGCCGCAGCGGCACTCGACAAGAAGATTACCGAAAGCATGGCGGCGGAAGCCGACGCGGAGAGTGCGCTGCAGGTGGCGTCACCCAATTACGGCCAGCTGTTCCAGCAGGTGGTGCCGGCAAAGACCGTGCTGGCGCAATTGCGCCCTGGCGAGGCTTTCGTTGCCACCGTGCTCAGCGACACCAGTGGCTGGGCCTTTCTGTTGCGCGATGGCAAGCTGGCGGTGGCGCCGATCGAGGGCGGCACACAACGTATGGCGGAATTGGTTGGGCGCGTGCGGGCCAGCATTGAACCTAAGACCGGCAGCCTGCCGCCGCCGTTCGATACCGAAGCGGCACTGGCGCTCTACAACGCGGTCTTGGGGGGCGTGGCCAAGGAACTGAGCGGCGCGACCAGCCTGACCGTGCTGCCATCGGGGCCGTTGCTTGCCTATCCCTTCGCCGCCCTGCTGACCGGGCCGGCCGATCCGGCGGCACTCGCCGACGCACCCTGGTTGATCCGGCGCATGACCGTTACCCATGTGCCGGCAGCGGCTAACTTCGTCGCACTGCGGAAAATTGCCGGTGGATCACAGGCCCACAACCCCTGGTTCGGCTTCGGCGATTTCCGGCCCGTCAACCTGAAGCAAGCCCAGGCAAGTTTCCCGTCCGGCACCTGCGCCGACTCTGCCCGCTTGCTCGCTGGCCTGCCGCTACTGCCGGGTGCGCGCGAGGAACTGAACCAGGCCCGCACGGTGATGGGTGCCGCTGCCGATGACCAGTTGCTCGGGCTGGGCTTTACCGCGACCACGGTGCGACAAGCGAACCTGCGTGATTTCCGGATCCTGCATTTTGCCACGCACGCCCTGCTGCCGACTGATTTGGCGTGCGAGGATGAGCCGGCGATCGTGGCTTCCGGGCTACCGGACGCGCCGAACGCCTCGAATGCGCTGCTGACGGCTTCCGCGGTCGCGCAGCTGCAACTGGATGCGGATTCAATCATCCTATCTGCCTGCAACACCGGCGGACCGAATGGTGGAGCGGCCGGTGAAAGTCTTTCAGGCCTGGCTCGCTCCTTCTTTTACGCCGGTGCGCGGTCTCTGCTTGTCACCCATTGGCCGGTAAACGATCAGATTACGCGTATCCTGGTCGTGACCACGCTCAAGACCTATCGCGAGAACAGTGGCCGCGGTTTGGCCGAAGCGCTCAGCGATGCACAGCGTGGATTGCTGAGCCAGGCCAAGGGAGATCTGGCGCTGCTGGCTCATCCGTACTACTGGGCCCCGCTTGCCTTGATCGGCGAGAGCCATCCCGCTGGCACCCTGGCCGCGCAGGGAGGTCAGCCAGATCCTGGACGCCGGCCAAATCCTGGACACCGGATTGCCGGTTTATAGGGTTGCCGGTCTATAACGGTTCTCGGGTGTCGAAGCAGGTGATTGGAATGGAAGGCAATCTCGGCAAGTACGAGATACGGAGAACGCTCGGGCGCGGTGCGGCGGGAACGGTCTATGAGGCGTGGGATCCGATCATCGCGCGTCAGGTGGCCATCAAGACGGTAAAGCTGCCGGACAGCCACGACAGCGACGCGCAGGAGGAAATTACCCGTTTTCGCCGCGAAGCGCAGGCAGCGGGCCGTCTGACCCATCCGAACATCGTCGGCGTGTTCGATTACGGCGAGACCGATGACATCGCCTATATCGTCATGGAATATGTCGATGGCGAATCGTTGAAGGCGGTGCTGGATCGAAAGGAGCGCTTTCCGATCCCCGAAATCATTCGGGTAATGGACGAACTCCTAGCCGGCCTGGCTTTCAGCCATGAGCGGGGCGTGGTGCACCGGGACATCAAGCCGGCCAACCTGATGTTGACCAAGCAGGGCCGGATCAAGAGTGCCGATTTCGGCATCGCGCGCATAGAGAGCAGCGGACTGACGCAGGTTGGGACCATCATGGGCACGCCGGCCTATATGTCGCCCGAGCAGTTTACCGGCCAGGTCGTCGATCCCCGAACCGATCTCTATTCGGCCGGCGTGGTGCTGTATCAGTTGCTGACCGGCGAGCGTCCCTTTGAGGGCAGCATGACCGCGATCATGCAGAAGGCGCTGAATTCGACTCCACCGAAGCCTTCCGAGATCGCGGTGACAGCACCGCTTGCCTTCGACGCCGTGGTCCAGCGGGCGATGGCCAAGCGTCCGGAGCAACGTTTCGCCTCGGCGGCGGCCTTCTCCGAGGCGCTCCATGCCGCCCAGGACGCCCCGGTGGCGATCGATGACGATGCGACCATCGTTCAGTCGCCGATCGACAATGCGACGATCGTACAGTCGCCAGCTTCGGCTCCAGCGGCGCAACCCGTTGCGGCGCCGGTTCCGCCGCTGGTTGCCCAGGCGCCGATTGCCGCGCCAACGTCGCAGCCGACCAGAGCTCCGGCGGCACCGGCTGCGGCTGAAAGCAAATCCAGCCTGCCTCTCGTCGGCGGGATTGCGGCGGGGGTGCTGCTGGTGGGCGGAGGCCTGGCCTGGTTCCTGATGGGCACGTCTTCGCAGGCGCCGCCTGTATCGCCATCCACGATTGCCGGCGCGCCAACCCCTGCGCCGCCTGCACCTAGTGCCGCATCCCCCCCGTCTGTCGCTCCGGCTCCTGCGACGGTTCCGCTTGGGGCGGCGCCATCCGTGACATCGCCACCGGCTGTGCCATCAGCCGTGTCGCCAACGACCCCGCAGACCAGCGTGGCGCCGGTCCAACCGTCGCCTGAGCCGACCGTGTCCGCTCCGGTTACGCCGCCTCCGGCGAGCCCGGCGCCCGTCGCTTCCACGCCCGCGCTCCCCTTGCCACCGGCAACGGCTCCACTGCTGGATCGTACGGCACTGGTCGCCGCGCTCGCGGCCATCCCGTGTGCGATGCTGGATGGCAATGTTTCCGATACCGGTACCCGGCTGGACCTGAGCGGTGTCATCGCCGATGGCGCACCACGAACGGCCCTCGATGAAGTGCTTAGGACGACCGCTCCTGGGGTGCATGCCAATGTCGACGTCCAGCCGTTTCCCCGCTCGGCGGATTATTGCCGC
>CAINEA010000714.1 GCA_903847525.1 uncultured Acetobacteraceae bacterium
ACCAGGCCGCCGAAGCGGCGGGTCAGGCCGGAGATTTCCAGCAGCTTCGTGCCCGGGGCGGGGAGGTCGCGGCGGGCCAAAGCCGATGCGCCGTGGATCGCGCGGGCGGGTCCGATGTGGCGGCGGATGCGGTGGGCGAGATGCGGCCAGATGCCGTCCGGCGCGGTCTGCAGCACCAGCACCATCAGCATGCCGAAGACGATGGTTTCGAAATTGCCCTGCGCGCCAATCAGATGCGGCAGCAGGGTTTGCAGGCGGTCATTGACCAGGGTGACGAGGGTGGCGCCGAGCAAGGCACCGCCGATCTGCCCGGCGCCGCCGAGCACGGCCATCAGCAGGTACTGGATGGAGGCCGGGAGACCGAACGGCGTCGGGTTCACCGCGCGCTGCAGGTGGGCGTAGAGCCAGCCGGCCAGCCCGGCGAGGGCGGCGGCGTACAGGAAGGCGATCATGCGGGCGCGGGTCGGCGGGGCACCGCAAGAGGCGGCGGCCAAGGCGCCGCCGCGCAGGGCGCGGATGGTGCGGCCGATACGGCTGTCCAGCAGGTTGCGCGTTGCCAGCATGGCCAGCCCGACGCAGATCCAGATGACGATGAAGAAGCGGCGCGGATCGGCGAAGGACAGGCCGAACAGGCTGACCGGGGGGATGGCGGGAATGCCGTCGTAGCGGCCGGTCACGTCGAGGATGCCGGCCAGATAGAACAGGCTGACGCTCCACGCGATGGTGCCGAGTGCTAAATAATGGCCGGAAAGCCGCAACGTCACCGCGCCGATCACCAGCGCGGCGGCCAGGCTGGCGGCGATCGACAGCGGCAGGGTCAGCCAGGGCGATAGGCCGTAGCCGGTGGTCAGGATCGCCGTCGTGTAGGCGCCGAAGCCCATGAAGCTGGCCTGGCCGAACGAGGTCATGCCGCCGACGCCGGTGAGGACCACGAGGCCGAGGGCGACGATGGCGGAGATGCCGATGATGTTGGCGAGGCCGATCCAGAAGGCCGGCACGACCGGCCATTGCGCGACCAGCAGCCAGGCCAGGGCAGCGGCCAGCCAGGGGAGGCGGCTCATTCCTCGTCCTCATTGGCGGGGCTGGCCAGCGAGCGGATCAGCAGCACCGGCAGGATGGCGGTGAAGACGATCACCTCCTTGAACGAGCTGGCCCAGAACGAGGCGAAGCTTTCGACGAGGCCGACGGCGACGGCAGCGATGACCGCGGCGGGGTAGGCGACGAGGCCGCCAACGATGGCGGCGACGAAGCCCTTGAGGCCGATCAGGAAACCGGTGTCGTAATAGACCGTGGTGAGCGGGGCGATCAGCACGCCGGACAGGGCGCCGATGAAGCCGGCGAGGGTGAAGGCGAGCCGTCCGGCGCCGGCGGCGGGGATGCCGACCAGCCTGGCACCGAGCGCGTTGACCGCGGTGGCGCGAAGGGCCTTGCCCATCAGGGTGGCGCCGAAGAACACCGCCAGTGCCGCCATCAGCACCAGAGTGACGGCCAGGATCCAGATTGCCTGGCCGGGAATGGTCAGGGGGCCGAGATGGAACTGGGCGTCGGAAAAGCCGGTGGCGCGCACGCCCTCCGGCCCGAAGAACACCAGGCCGAGGCCGAGCATGGCGAAATGCACGCCGACGGCGGCGATCAGCAGCGTTAGGACCGAGGCGCTGGCGAGCGGGGCAAAGGCGATGCGGTGCAGGGCAGGGGCCATCGGCGTGACGATCCCGAGCGACAGCAGGGCCGAGACCGCGACCCCCAGCCGCAGCGGCGCCAGCCAGAGTACCAGCGGCACCATAACCGCTGGCGGCCCCAGCGTTTCCGCCAGCAGGCGCAGCCTGCCGCCGGCTTCCCGCCTGCCGTCCCACAAGCCGCGCAGGGCTGAGAAGCCGCCCAGCACCAGCAGCAGCCACAGGCTGGGCGGCAGGGTGGCGGTGTCGAGCGCGGCATAGGTCAGGGCGGAAAAGGCCACCAGTTCGCCCTGCGGGATGAACACCACGCGGGTGACGGTGAACACCAACACCAGCGACAGCGCCAGCAAGGCGTAGATGGCCCCGTTCACCACCCCGTCCTGGATCAGGATCAGGAGGATCGTGCCGTCCATTCCGGGAGGCCGGAGGCTAGGTTATGGCAGCAACAGCCATTTGCCGTCCTTGACCGTGACCATCACCCGGGCGCGGGTGTCGAAGCCGTTATGGTCGGTGGGGGACATGCTGGCGACGCCCTGGGTCATCACCAGGTTTTTCTGGCGCTCCAGCGCATTGCGAAGGGCTGCGCGGAACTCCGGCGTGCCCGGCCTGGCCTTGGCGACGGCTTCCGGCACGGCGGCGGTCAGCAGCAGGCCGGCGTCGTACAGGTGCGCGCCGAAGGTCGCCATGCTGCCGGGGCCGTATTTCGCCTCGTAGGCGCGGGCGTAGCCCTGGGCCACCGGCTTGATCGGGTTGCCGTCCGGCAGTTGGTCGGCCACCAGTACGGGGCCGGCGGGCAGCACCTCGCCCTCCACATCCTTGCCGCCGACGCGCAGAAAATCGGCGTTGGCCACACCGTGGGTCTGGTAGACCTTGCCCTTGTAGCCGCGTTCGGCCAGCGCCTTGGCCGGTAGGGCGGCCGGCGAGCCGGCGCCGGCGATCAGCACCGCGTCGGGGCTGGCGGAGACGATCTTCAGGACCTGGCCGGTAACGGAGGTGTCGGTGCGGGCGAAGCGTTCCGTGTCGACCAGCTTGATGCCCTTTTCACCCAGCGCGCGGGTGATCTCGGCCAGCCAGCCATCGCCGTAGGCGTCGTTGAAGCCGATGAAGGCGACGGACTTGATGCCCGCGCCGGCCATGTGGCCGGCGACGGCATCGGCCATCAGGCTGTCGTTCTGCGGGGTCTTGAACACCCATTGGCGGGCGCCCGATTGCGGCTCGATGATCTTGGCGGAGGCGGCGAGCGCGATCATCGGCACCTTCTTCTCGCCGACGATGTCGATCATCGCCAGCGCGGCTGGCGTGATCGAGGGGCCGATCAGCACGTCGATATTGTCTTCATCGATCAGCTTGCGGGTGTTGGCGACGGCCTTCGTGCTGTCGGTGGCGTCGTCGAGGAGGATGTATTCGATCTTCTGCCCGGCGATCTCGGTGGGGAGCAGAGCGACGGAGTTGCGCTGGGGAATGCCGAGCGAGGCGGCGGGACCGGTCTGGGAGATGGTGACGCCGACCTTGATGCTTTCGGCCTGGGCCGTGAACGCGGTTGCAAGGGCGAGGGCCGCCCCAAGAACAAAGCCTTTAACCGGACGCGCCATTAGCCAACTCCCTCTGTTGCCGCCGCTTCGGCGGCTTGAGGGATGGTTTAGGTGGCCGTCCGGCCCTGTCAAGGACAGCATCGGCGATCGATTGGCCGACCGCCGCGATTTCCGCAAACAGCGTTCGGGGTCAGGCCGCAGCCACGGTCGGCAGCGACCTCGGGCTTTCCAGGGGATACTGCATCTCCCCGGCGAGGCGGACGTGCAGTAGGCCGGTGCCGAGCGGCAGATCC
>CAINEA010000715.1 GCA_903847525.1 uncultured Acetobacteraceae bacterium
CGGTAACCCGGGCCGCGAAACCGGCCGCATCGGCCACTCCCTCCAGCCCGCCGCCATAGGCGTTGGCCGACCCCGCCAGATACGCCGCACCGAGGTCAGCGCGGTCTCGCCATGCCCCGCGCGCCACAAGCTCACCAACGCCCACGCCATAATCGCCCGGCGCAGCGCCGTAGATGCGCGTGGTCGCCTGCCGCAGCGCGTCCCCCTCCAATCCGCGAACCGCGGCCGCCAGCCCGTTCCAGTCCGCCGCCTCGTCGCGCGCCGCGATCGCCCGGATTGCGCTGTCGAACAGCGCGATCTGCGCCGCGAACGCATCGCGAAACAGGCCGGAAATACGCAGCGTCACGTCCACGCGCGGCCGATCCAGCAGCGCGATCGGCAAGATTTCGATCCCGCTCACCCGGTTCGAGCCGTCGTCCCAGATCGGCCGGGCCCCCATCAGCACCAGCGCCAGCGCCAGATCCTCTCCCCCGGTGCGCATCGTCGCACTACCCCAAAGGTCGATCACCACGCTGCGCAGCTCGTCGCCCTGGTCCTGGCGGTGCCGGCGCAGCAGATCCGCCGCGGCCTTCCCGGCCAGCAGCATGGCCGAACGGGTCGGCACCGCGCGCGGATCGATCGTGAACAGATTGCGCCCGGTCGGCAGCACGTCGGCCCGCCCGCGCGTCGGCGCCCCCGCCGGCCCGGGCAGAACGAACCGCCCGCCCAGCGCGGCCAGCAGGGCAGCGCCCTCGGCATCGGCGCAACGGTCCAGATCGGCGCCAAGCACCGCCGGGGGAACGCCAGGCGATGCCCGGAGCAAGGTCTCCAGCAACGCTTCCCGCTGGTGCGGAGGCGTGGCGAAAACGTGCAGCCCGTCGCGTATCTGCAAATCCTTCACGTCGCACAGATACGCATCCAGCCGGGACAGCGCTTCATCGTCCGGCATGTCCTGGCGGATGCCGCTTTCGGCCAGCAGTCCGGTCTGTGCCGCCCGGTCCAGGATCTCCCGGCGCAACAGCGCCCCGCGCCTGCGGTCCAGCCCATCGGCCGCGGCGTATTCGTCGATCAGGCGCTCCAGTTCGCGCGCGTCCCCACCCAGCCCGGCATGGGTCAGCGGCGGGGTCAAATGCCCGATCGTCACCGCGCCCAGGCGCCGCTTGGCGGCGGCGGCCTCGCCGGGATTGTTGACGATGAACGGATAGATCACCGGCAGCCCGCGGATCAGGGCTGCGGGAAAGCACGCCTCGGACAGCGCTACCGCCTTGCCGGGTAGCCATTCCAGCGTACCATGTGTGCCCAGATGCACCAGCGCATGGATCTTCTCCACTTCGCGCAGCCACAGATAGAACGCGATATAGCCATGGCGCGGCGGCAGTTCGGCGTCGTGGTAGCTCGCCTTGCGGTCCAGCCTGTTGCCCCGATCCGGCTGCACCGCCAGCAGCAATTTTCCAAACCGGCGATGCCGCAGCATGAAGCATCCAGCCGACAGCGCAGGATCGTCCTCTGCCTCGCCCCAGGCCGCGATCACGCGGGCCTGCGCCGCGTCCGGCAATCGCGCGAATAGCCTCCGGTATTCCGCCAGGTTCAGAAACGGCGCCGGCGGCTCCTCACATAAAACCGTCGCCAACGAAACCGCATCTGGCTCTGCCGATCCGGTGGCGTAGCCGGCATCCCCCAGCAACCCCAGTATCCCGGCAACGCTGGCAAAACTATCGAGCCCCACCGCATGGGCGATCTGCCCGCCCGCACCCGGATAGTCCGACAGCACCAACGCCACAAGCCGCTCGCCCGAAGCCGTCCCGGCCAATCTTGCCCAGCCCGCAGCCCGGTCGGCGGCCAGCGCGACGCCCGTCGGGTCCGGCCGATTGACGCTGCGGGCGAACTCCAGCCCCGGCTCGAACGCAGTTTCGGATTTGAACGAAACAGCAGAGGTCAGCAGCCTTCCGTCCAGCTCCGGCAATACCACCTGCATCGCCAGATCCGTCTGCGACAGCCCCCGGAATCCCGCCTGCCAGGCCTCGATGCCGCCGACCGCCAGCACCAGTTGCAGTACCGGAACCCCGGCTTCATCCAGCGGCGATCCACCCGCATCCCGGCGGGCCGAGAACCCCGTGGCATTCAAAACCACCGCCGGACGCAATTCGCGCAGCAAGTTCTCGACAAAACCAGCCGCCGACGGGTCCTTCAGGCTGCCGACATAAACCGCGCGAACCGCCAGCCCGCGCTCGGCAAGCGCCGCCGCCAGCGCGTCCACCAGCGCCAGGTCGCCGGCCAGCAGATGCGAGCGATAGAACACGATTACCGCCAACGGCCGGTCATCGTCCGGATAGGGCAGGGGGTACAACCCCGCAGCCTCCACCGGCACGGCCATGGCGCCGTCGTCCGGCCCGTTCCCAGCTAGGTTCCGGCAAAGCATTAGGGCACGTACCGAATTTGCTGGCCCGCCCTCGCGCAGCAAGGTGTCCAGCCGGGCCAGCTTGCCGGGATCTACCGTCGACATTTCCGCCAGCCGAGGATCGTCGCGCACATCACCTGGCATCATCGCCAG
>CAINEA010000716.1 GCA_903847525.1 uncultured Acetobacteraceae bacterium
CCCGGATCTGGGACAGCTACGAGGACATCCAGGCGGCCTGCGCCGAGGCGTGGAACTGGCTGGTCGATGATCCCGACCGCATTCGCTCGATCGGCACGCGCGACTGGGCGACGGTCAATGTCTAGGGCACTCTGGTATTAGAACTATCGTTGAGTCTGTCGCACGAGAGTTGGAAAGCCGTATCGGTCCGAACTCGTACTTCTACGACAACAACTACGTGTCGCAGTTAGCCAGACCATCACTCGATACATTGCTTCAGGAAATCTATCGCAATCGCTCTAAGTTGATCGTTGTGTTCCTTGGGACCGACTATCAGAGGAAAGATTGGTGCGGCATCGAGTTTAGAGCAATTAAGGAAATCATTATGGAACGAGAGAACGGCCGGATCATGTTTGTACGAACCGATGATGGCTTCGTTGATGGCGTTTTTAAGACTGACGGTTATGTTGACGCGCGCAAATTCAGCCCGCCTAAGATCGCAGAGTTCATCGAGCAGCGGCTCGATGTGCTGATGGACACATAAGCGTAGTCCTCGACGGGAAAGCAGGATAGGAGAGTGCGCTTCCCATTACCTTTGCGGTGGACGATCCCAGTGATGGGTTACGCTTTCGCATACCCAATCCTACCGAGCTGATCAGCTAGCAACGAGTTTGCAGCTACCTTCGGTGATCGGCCGGAAGGCGTTCTCAGCCGGAACGGTCTGCAACAGCTTATAGTAGTCCCAGGCATACTTGCTCTCGGCCGGCGTTTTGACCTGGAACAGATACATCGGGTGGATCTTGCGGCCGTCGGCGCGGATGGTGCCTTTGCCGTAGGGGAGGTCGTCGGTCGGGGTGGCCTTCATTGCCTCCACCACGGCCCTGCCGCTTTCGCGCATCTTGGGGATGCCCATGGCCTTCACCGTTTTCAGATAGTGGGTGACGGCGGAATAGTCGCCGGCGTGGATCATGTTGGGCATGCTGCCGGCCATGCGTTCGCCGAAACGTTTGGCGAAGGCGCGGGTGTTGTCGTTCATGTCCCAGTAGAAGGCCTCGGTCAGGACCAGCCCGTGCGCGGTGGCGATGCCGGTGGCGTGCACGTCGGGGATGGTTAGCAGCAGGGAGGCGAGGCGGGTGCCGGATTGGGCGATGCCGAATTCCTGGGCCTGCTTGATGCAGTTCACCGTGTTGTCGCCGGAATTGGCCAGCCCGATCACCTTCGCGCCGCTGGCCTTGGCCTGGATCAGGAACGAGGAAAAATCCGTGGTCTCGGGGAACGGGGTGTAGACCGTGCCCAGCACCTTGCCGCCGGCCTGGGTGACGAAGTTCGCGGTGTCCCCGGCCAAGGCGCGGCCGAAGGCGTAGTCGGCGGCGATGAAGAACCAGCTGTCGCCGCCCTGGGCAACCATCGCCTGGCCGGTGGTGTGGCCGAGGGACCAGGTGTCGTAGGTCCAGTGGATATGGTTCGGCGAGCAGGCCTTGCCGGTGAGATCGGAGCTGGCGGGGGAGGTGAACAGCGCCACCTTGTCCTTGTCCCGGACCATGCCGGCCACCGCGAGGGCGGCGGCGGAGTTCTGCACGTTTACCAGAACGTCCACGCCTTCATTGTCGAACCAGTTGCGGCCCATCGACAAAGCGATGTCGGCCTTGGCCTGGAAATCGGCGACCAGCAGCTCGACCTTGATGCCGGGGTTGGCGGCCATGAAATCCTCGATCGCCAGGGTGGCGCCGGTCACCGAGCCCTTGCCGGTGCCGGCGGCGTTGGTGGCGGTCAGGTCGGTCAACATGCCGATTTTGATGGTTTGCGTTTCGGCCCTGGCACGGCGCGGTATGATGGTCAGGCCGGTCGCGGCCAGGGTGCCGCCCAGCGCCGTGCGGCGGCTGATCTTGTTGGTCATCTCGTCGTCTCCCGGTAGAATTATTGGCCGTGACGTTGCGGCAGAACCGGGGTTCTGTCCATGCGGGCGGACGGTTTTCGGGTGAATTCAGACGAGGCGGCCGCCAGCTTTTTTCCAGGCATCGATCCCGCCCTGGATGTGCCGGGCGGACTGGATGCCGGAATCCTGGGCGGCCTGCACGGCCATGGCCGAGCGTTCACCGAACGCGCAGTAGAATAGAAGGGTCTTGTTGGCCGCCTTGGCGAGTTCGTGCAGCACGCCACCGGGGCCGATATGTTCGTCCAGGCTGGGATAGGGCAAATGCAGCGCGCCGGGGATACTGCCGTGGCGTTCGCGCTCGCGCCTTTCCCGCAGGTCGATCACGTTGATATCGGGCTGGCCGAGCAGATGGAGCGCCTGGTCGGCGCTGCAGGCCCAGCCCTGGCGGGCGATATGTTCCTGCGCGAGGCCCTGGTGCATGTTGGCCGGCACCGCGACGTCCATCATCTTCGGGTTCGACAGGTTGAGGCCGTTCATGATGGCGACGTATTCTTCGACCGACTTCACCTGCAGCCGCGGGTTATGGGCGCGTTCCTCGGCGATGGTGCTGACGGTGTCTCCCTTATAGTCATGCGCGGGATAGACGAGTGTTTCATCCGGTAGTTTCAACAGTCGGTTGAAAATACTTTCGTACTGCGCGCGTGGGTCACCGTTCTGGAAATCCGTGCGTCCTGTGCCGCGAATCAGCAGCGTGTCGCCGGTGAAGATACGGTCGTCTAACCGGAAGCTGTAGCTGTCGTCGGTATGGCCGGGGGTGTAGATCGCTTCCAGGCTGATACCCTCGATCTGCAGATAGTCGCCGTCGGCGAGGCGCATGGAGACGATGTCCACCTTGCTCTGTTCGCCCATGACGGTGATGCAGTGGGTGCGGTCGCGCAGCGCGCCGAGGCCGGTGATGTGGTCGGCGTGCAGATGGGTGTCCACCGCCTTGACCAGCTTGAGGTCGAGCTGTTCGACCAGTTGCAGGTAGCGATCCACTTTCTCCAGAACGGGATCGATGATCAGGGCCTCACCGCCGCGGCGGCTGGCGAGGAGGTAGGAATAGGTGCCGGAGACGGGCTCGAACAGTTGGCGGAAGATCATTCTTATCCCCTTCGCTCGATTTTCAGAAGAAAATAGCGAGAGTGAGGAGATTTGCCAAATTATTTACCTGTCCCGCTGGTGGCTGCGTCTATCGTCCGGGCGGGCTGGGCTTATGGGTCGCAGACGCGTGGGCATAGTATCGGCCAACGCAGGCTTGTGCCGTATTGCCTCATATGATTCAGGTCCTGCTATCAGCCCATACTATAAGCGGATTGAGTCGACGGCATTCGCTCCACGTTCGGCCGGCACCAGATAAAGTTATGAAATGGCACAAAAACCGTTGCGATTTAGAATCATAACTTCAAATGTATGTGAACGCGTCCAATTTCCGGTCGAAATTTTAAGGTAACTGCCCAGGTAGTCGATCGCTGATCGACGGTTGACACGCGAGTCGCGGCATGAGTCAAGCTTCCCATGTCGTTGCCGCCGCCCGATTCCCAATCTGGTTCCGATGC
>CAINEA010000717.1 GCA_903847525.1 uncultured Acetobacteraceae bacterium
CTTCACGCTCTGGCTATCAATAATGCAGGCGGTCGGGCTGGCCTCCCGTTGTAAAGCCTCACGGCATTGAACGTAGAGGGCGTGATGAATACGGTCGATGACGCCGTGATAAGTCCACAGGTCGAAATACGCGAATAGCGTGCTTTTCGGTGGCAAATCCTTGGGCACGTAGCGCCATTGGCACCCGGTGCTCAGAACGTACATCAGGCCGTTGACGATTTCCCGAACATCCACCGACCGTCTGCGGCCACCCCGCTTGGCGGGGGGAATAAGTGGGGCAACCAAAGCCCACTCGTCGTCCGTCAGGTCGCTTGGGTAACGCAGTTTATCACGGTTATAACGGGCCCGGTTCTCGGCGGTCCACATCGACGGTCTCTCCTGAAGAGCGACCTTCCTTGAATCACATCTGATTCACCGGATTCAATAACTTTTCGGACGGACACTCAGAAAGACGGTCTGCGCCTCCGTCTGCAGCGCATATTCCATCATCCGGTCGAACCGTTCGCCATCGTGGCTCAGCGCCGCCTCGAACACCGCCTGCAGATTGCCGGAAAAGACGTGCCTCTCGGTGGCGAGCGAGCGGAAATTATACGATCCGAATGTCTCGAAATCCGACGGGACCCAGAAGCCCCGTTCCAGGAATGCGCTCTCGTTCAAATGCAGGATCGACTGAAGAAACGTGGACGCCGTCTTGGGGTAACCCAGATTTAGTATCAGTCGCTTTATATTGGAGCCCGCTGTTCTGGCCGCGCCGTGATTTTCGCGGCGAATTCCTCCGGGTATCCGGCCAATAGACTAACGGGTGGTTAACATGACCCATCGGTCAATTTTCTGCCGGCGCCAGCCTGAAACCCGTCATCCGGCGAGGCCGATCGTCCTCTCAAGCCTTGCCCAATCCATCGCCTGCGTCATAGTCGTGCGAACCAACTCAGGGGAAAACGCATGGCCAGACTGGACGGAAAGATCGCCTTCATCACCGGCGGCGGATCGGGCATCGGGCGCGCCGCCTCGGTGCTGTTCGCGCGCGAGAACGCCAAGGTGATCGTCACCGACATCAACCTCGCCGCCGCCGAGGAAACCGCCCAGCAGGCCATTGCCGCCGGCGGCGACGCCATCGCGCTGCACATGGACGTCACGGAACCCGATAGCTGGCAGGCCGGCCTTGCCAAGGCCACGGAAAAATACGGGCTGATCAACGTCCTCTACAACAACGCGGGCGGTTCCACCCAGGTAGATGACACCGCGGTCAACGTACCGCTGGAGGAATTCTGGCGGGCGATCAAACTCGACCTGTTCGGCACCTTCCTCGGCTGCCGCTTTGGCATTCCCGAGATCATCAAGGCAGGCGGAGGGTCCGTCATCAACATGGCATCCAACGTCGCCCTGATGGGCTTCCCCGGCCGCGATGCCTATACCGCCGCCAAGGGCGGCGTCGCCTCCATCACCCGCTCCCTCGCGGTGTCCTACGCGCCGCAAAAGGTCCGCGTGAACGCCATCGCCCCGTCGGTCACGCTGTCGCCGCGTGTGATCGCACTGATGGCCGCCAACGAAGCGGTGAAGCGGATCGGCGAAAGCCACCTGCTCGGCCTAGGCGAACCGATGGATGTTGCCTACGCCGCGATTTATCTGGCCTCGGATGAAAGCCGCATCACCACCGGGACCATCCTGCGCGTCGACAGTGGCGTCACCATTTCCTGAAGGGGAACCAGACAATGAAAATCAAACGCATCGAGCACATCGCCATCGCCTGCACCGCAATGCACAAGACCATGGCGATGTTCGAAAACGCCTTCGGCCTGAAAATGGAATACGAGGAAGACCTGCCCTCGGCCAAGCTGTCGATGTACCCGGTCGGCGAAACCTACATAGAATTCCTCGAAGGTAAGACCGAGGAATTCGGCATCCGCCAATGGGTCCGCGAAAAGGGCGACAGCATCTTCCACATCTGCTTCGAAGTAGAAGACATCGACGCCGCGCTCGATGAGCTGCGCGCCAAAGGCGTGAAGCTGCTCGATGAAACCCCGAAGGCCGGCCACGGCGGCAGCCGGATCGCGTTCATCAATCCCGAATCCACCGGTAACATCCTGATCGAACTCGCTGAGATGCCGGCGGGGCATTGAGCGGGGCAGGAAGGAAGCAAGTCGGGGCTCTGCCCCGGACCCCGGAAGGGGACAGTCGTCCCCTTCACCCCTCAGACTGGTTTGCAGGGAACGGGGCCGAACCGTCATAGCGATGGATCGGCCACGTCGCGGCCCTGTTCCCTGCAAACCTATTTAACAGGGGCAAGGGAACACGTTCCCTTGCGAGGCTTGGGGCAGCGCCCCAACCTTGCTTCCTACCAGGCTCAGCTCTTAACCAGCGGGCAGCCCCCTTCGTTCAACGGGCGGAACGCTTCCTCGGCCGGCGTGGTGGCGATCATTTTCGCCACATCCCAGGGCTGCTTGCTTTCGGACGGCTTCTTTGCCTCGAACAGATAGCTCGGATGGATCTTGCGCCCGTCGATCCGGATTCTGCCCTTGCCGAAGCAGTCGTCGTCGGTCGGCATCGCCTTCATCCGCTCTACAACCGCGCGCCCATCGGCCTTTGCCGCCGGCATGCCCATGTCTGCCACTGCCTTCAGGTAATGCAGCGTCGCAGCGTAGTCGCCCACCTGCGTCATATTCGGCCAGATGCCGTTCGGCGTCTTGTCCTTGATCCGCGCGTTGAACGCGCGGGTGCGCTCGTTAAGGTCCCAATAGTAGGACTCCGAATACCGAAGCCCCTGCGCCTCCTCCAGGCCGAGCGCATGCACCACCGTGCTCTGCATCAGCAACGCCGCCAGCTTCATGCTCTGATTGATGCCGAATTCGGCTGCCTGCTTGATGCAGTTATGCGTATCGCCGCCGGCATTGGCCAACCCCAGCACCTTGGCGCCGGAGGCCTGGGCGCGCACCAGCAGTGCCGAGAAATCCGTGGTGTCAGGGAACGGGTAGGCGATGCTGCCGAGCACCTTGCCGCCGGCGGCCTCGATGATCTTCGTCGTGTCCCGCTGCAGCGCCTGGCCAAAAGCATAATCCGCGGTGATGAAGAACCAGGTGTCGCCGCCCTGCTTCACCATGTTTCCGGCGGTGGATTTTGCCAGCATATAGGTGTCGTAGGTCCAGTGGATCGTGTTCGGGCTGCACTGCACGCCAGTCAGGTCCGACGTGCCGGTGCCGGAATTCAGCAGCACCTTGTTCTTCTCCCGGCAGATCGAGCTCACCGCGAGGCCGACGGAGGACGTGGGAACATCCACGATTGCATCCACACCATCCCGATCGAACCACTGCCGGGCGATGGTCGCGCCGATATCGGGCTTGTTCTGATGGTCGGCGGCAATGATCTCCACGTTCAGGCCCTTGCCGGAAACATCGAAATCCACCAGCGCCTGGCGCGCGCAGATCACGCCGGTCGGGCCGCCATCGTCGCGATACTGGCCGGACTGGTCGTTCAGCACGCCGATCCGGATGGTCTGGGTTTGCGCGCGTGCGCGCGCAAAAGGCAGCGCGGTGGAGATGCCGGCGGCGGTAAGAACGCCTCTGCGTGTCAGTGTCATTCGGACGCCCTTCAATTCATGGCTGGTGATCAGATTTGATAACACGAAGGCGGTGATGTGTCGGCACACCGCAGGGCATGGCAGGTCTGGCTTCAAATGGCTGGTCAAGGCAATATCCCCCGAACCAACACGGGGAAAAGCGCCATGAGCACAACCACGGACGGCTTCGTTCATCCGGAATTTCTGGTGGAAACGGATTGGCTGGCGCAGCATTTGACCGATCCCAAGGTGGTCGTGCTGGACTGCACGGTGCACCTGATACCCAACCCGAAGATCACCTACGATGTGGTGCCCGCTCGTCCGGACTTCGAAAAGGGCCACATCCCCGGGGCGCAGTTCCTGGATCTGCAGGCCGATCTTTCGGACCCGACCACCAAGCTCCGCTTCATGCTGCCAACGGTGGAATACTTCGCCGCCGCCATGGGCCGCTTCGGCGTCGGCGCGGATACCAAAATCGTCACCTACAGCACCGGCAATGTGTGGTGGGCCAGCCGCGTCTGGTGGATGTTGCGCATTTTCGGCCACGACAACGCCGCTGTCCTGAACGGTGGCTGGCAGAAATGGAGCCGGGA
>CAINEA010000718.1 GCA_903847525.1 uncultured Acetobacteraceae bacterium
CCCCTACGCGCTCGCGGCAGCCGCCCGCTACCCCGACCGCATCGCCGCCGCCGCCTCGTTCTATGGCACCTGGCTGGTCAGCGAGAACGAGGAGAGCCCGCATCTGTCCTTCGCCAAGGTCAAAGGGGAACTCTATATCTCCTGCGCCGAATACGACGAACTAGCTCCTCTGCCGATGGTCGAACAGCTCAGCACCCTGTTCAAATCCTCCGGCGCCTCGGGCGAACTGGAAATCCAGCCCGGTGTGCATCACGGCTTCGCCTTCCCGCAGCGGAGGGTCTACGACAAACCCGCCGCCGAACGGCACTGGGAACGTCTGATCGCCCTCTACCGGCGCCGACTCGGCTGAAAGAACAGCTTCGCTTTGACCACAGCGCCAACGCCCTATGAACGGATCGGCGGTGAGGCGGGCATTCGCCGCCTGACCAGCCGGTTCTATCAGCTGATGGACACGCGCCCGGACGCTGCCGCCTGCCGCGCCATCCATCCGCCGGACCTGGCGGGCAGCGAGCAAAAGCTGTTCGAATATTTGTCCGGCTGGCTTGGCGGGCCGCCTTTGTACACCGACAAGCGCGGCCACCCGATGCTGCGCCGGCGGCATTTGCATGCGCGCATCGGCCCGGAAGAAATCGACGGCTGGCTCACCTGCTTCCTTCTGGCCTGGAAAGAGACGGTTGCCGATACCGCACTGAGCAGCGAGATCCTGCCAAAGATCCACGGCCTGGCTCTGCATATGCGTAACACGCCGGACTGATCCCGGGCCGGCCGGCGTTATTTCGACTTCCGGCCCAGCACGGCCCAAAGCGGATCGGTGCCGTGCCCGGGCAAAACCTCGCGCGCTTCAACCTCGGCAAATCCCGCCCGGCGAAGATACAGCGCGACCAGTGCGGATTGCTCCTGCCCGCTCAGCTCCTGCCAGATCGCCACCGCCTTGGTCGGAAAGCAGCGGTTGGAGAAGGTCACCACCACGCCCCCGCCCGGGACCAGCACCCGCATCACGTCGCGAAACACCGAAACCGGCTTTTGCAGATACTGAACGGACACGCACATCGTCGCCGCGTCCACGCTGTCACTATCGAGCGGAAGGGTCTGACTCTCGTTCAGATCCTGCACGAAATACCGCGACAGCACCGGATTGGCCGCCAGTTCCTCAGAATTCATGCCGTGCCCGATCACCTGCCGGTAGTCGCCATCCCCCGGCAGATGGCTGATCCAGCTTCCCATCAGATCCAGGATCACTCCACCGGTCGGCAATGTCTCTCGATACAGCCCCGTGACCGCCGCGATCGCAGCATCGTCGATATGCGCGACGAAGCGCGGAAACGAGTAGAAAGCCTCGTCCGGTGACGGGTCTTCCTTCGCGAACGCGCGCGCCGGCAATTCCGGAAAATCAGTCATCTATCCAATCCTCGGCTCATCGCATCCGTCCATCTTCGCACCGAATTGCCCGCCTGCCTTGGGGGAAATCGCCAAATGTGCCATTCTTGCGTCCCAAATTGAAAAGTACCCTACCATGGCCAATACAGTACCATCGTCCGAACCGGTCGATCTCGACCCGCTGGACGCCTTCCTCAACTCCGAGCGCGCGCCCGACGATTGCATGGGGCTGTCAGACCTAGACGGCTTCCTGACCGGCATCGCCATCGGCCCCGAATTGCTTATGCCCAGCGATTGGCTGCCAGTGATCTGGGGCGAGGGTGAACCGGCCTTTGAGACGGTGGAGGAGGCGGAGTCGATCCTCGCCATCATCATGGCCCGCTACAACGAGATCCTGCGCACCCTTGCCAGCGATCCCGATGGTTTCGAGCCGATCTTTTGGGCGAGCGAGGATGAAGACGCAGATCCCATCGTTACCGATTGGGCCGCGGGCTTTCTGGAGGCGGTCAAATTGCGCCCGGAAGCCTGGGAAAAGCTTACCGAGGATCCCGACGCCGGCGGTTTGTTCGCGGCCATCCTGATGCTTGGCTCGGATTTGGATGAACTGGCGGTGGAAGGTGGCGAGCTGACGCCGGAAGAAGCGGAACAACTGCTGGAAGATGGCCCCGAGCTGATCCCGGACGCGG